>SBFU01000234.1 GCA_006227785.1 Burkholderiales bacterium | reverse complement strand
CGCCCAAAGGACGTGCCCATGATTGCCCAGGAACTTGAAGTCAGCTTGCATATGGCCTTCGTCGAGGCCCGGCAGCAGCGGCACGAATTCATCACGGTCGAGCACTTGTTGCTGGCCCTGCTCGACAACCCGAGCGCCGCCGAGGTGCTTCGCGCCTGCTCGGCCAACATCGATGACCTTCGCAAGTCGCTGACGAATTTCATCAAGGACAACACCCCGCAAGTGGCCGGAACTGAAGAGGTGGATACCCAGCCCACCCTGGGCTTTCAGAGGGTCATCCAGCGCGCCATCATGCACGTGCAGTCCACAGGCAACGGCAAGAAGGAGGTGACCGGCGCCAACGTGCTGGTGGCCATCTTCGGCGAAAAGGACTCGCACGCGGTCTACTACCTGCATCAGCAGGGCGTGACCCGTCTGGACGTGGTGAACTTCATTGCACACGGCATCCGCAAGAGTGATCCGCCAGAGGCAGGCAAGCCCAGCGACAGCGCGGCTGAAAACGAGGAGCAGGGCGCCGAGGGCAAAGCCAACGAGAAGGCGTCCCCGCTGGAGCAATTCACACAGAACCTCAATCAGCTGGCCAAAGACGGCAAGATTGATCCGCTGATCGGGCGTGAATACGAGGTCGAGCGCGTGATTCAGATTCTGTGCCGCCGACGCAAGAACAACCCACTGCTCGTGGGTGAGGCTGGCGTCGGCAAGACGGCCATCGCCGAAGGCCTGGCCTGGCGCATCACCCAGAATGACGTGCCCGAGATTCTGGCCGAATCGAATGTGTACTCGCTGGACATGGGCGCCCTGCTCGCCGGCACCAAGTACCGCGGCGACTTCGAACAGCGGCTCAAGGGCGTGCTCAAGTCGCTCAAGGACAAGCCCAATGCCATCCTGTTCATCGACGAGATCCACACCCTGATCGGGGCTGGAGCGGCCTCGGGCGGCACGCTGGACGCGTCCAACCTGCTCAAGCCGGCCCTGTCAAGCGGGCAGCTCAAGTGCATTGGTGCCACAACATTCACCGAGTTCCGCGGTATCTTTGAGAAAGATGCGGCACTGTCACGACGCTTCCAGAAGGTGGACGTGGTCGAACCGACCGTCGAGCAGACGGTGGACATTCTCAAAGGCCTCAAGTCGAGGTTTGAAGAGCACCACAATGTGAAATACGCGCTGGGGGCCCTGCAGGCGGCCGCCGAGCTCTCTGCCAAGTACATCAACGATCGCCATCTGCCGGACAAGGCTATCGATGTCATTGATGAGGCGGGTGCCGCACAGCGCATCCTGGCGCCGTCCAAACGGAAGAAGACCATCAGCAAGACCGAGGTCGAGGAAATCGTGGCGAAGATCGCCCGTATTCCGCCTGCCAACGTGTCCAATGACGACCGCAGCAAGCTCCAGACGCTGGAGCGCGACCTCAAGAGCGTGGTGTTCGGGCAGGACAAGGCCCTGGAGGTTCTCGCGGCCAGTGTCAAGATGGCCCGTTCCGGCTTGGGCCGTGCCGACAAGCCCATCGGTGCCTTCCTGTTCAGCGGGCCCACCGGGGTCGGCAAGACCGAGGCCGCCAAGCAGCTGGCTTACATCATGGGTATCGACCTGATCCGTTTCGACATGTCGGAATACATGGAGCGCCACGCGGTCAGTCGCCTGATCGGCGCGCCCCCCGGCTATGTCGGATTCGATCAGGGCGGTCTGCTCACGGAGGCCATCACCAAGAAGCCGCACTGCGTTCTGTTGCTGGATGAAATCGAGAAGGCTCACCCGGACATCTTCAACGTGCTGCTGCAGGTCATGGACCACGGCACGCTGACAGACAACAATGGGCGCAAGGCCGACTTCCGCAATGTCATCATCATCATGACGACCAATGCGGGCGCCGAGACCATGAACAAGGCGACCATCGGCTTCACCAATCCGCGTGAAGCCGGTGACGAGATGGGCGACATCAAGCGCCTGTTCACGCCCGAGTTCCGCAACCGGCTGGATGCCATCGTCAGCTTCAAGGCGCTTGACGAGAACATCATCCTGCGTGTGGTTGACAAGTTCCTGCTGCAACTGGAAACCCAGCTGGCCGAGAAGAAGGTCGAGGTCACCTTCACCGATGCCCTGCGCAAGCACCTGGCCAAGAAAGGCTTCGATCCGCTGATGGGTGCCCGCCCCATGCAGCGCCTCATCCAGGACACCATCCGTCGTGCCCTGGCCGACGAACTGCTGTTCGGTCGCCTGACCGAGGGTGGCCGCCTGACCGTTGACCTGGTGACCAAGACCGGCGAGGACGGCAAGGAGGTGCAGGAAGTGGATCTGGATATCCAGCCACTGCCGAAGAAGGAAGGCAAGCCCCGGGCTGCCGAAGAGGCTACGGCCGCCGACTGAACCTGTCGCCCGTAAAGCGAAAAGGGCCTGGTCTGACCAGGCCCTTTCTATTTTTCGACCGGAATCTGGCCCGGATCAGCGCTTTCGGCCACCCAGCAATCCGCCCAGCACGCCTCGCACGATCTGCCGTCCCAGGCCGCTGGCCACGCTTCGCGCTGCGGTCTTGGCCATCGTCTGTACCAGCCCGTCGTACTGACCGCCCCGCGGTCCGGTTCGACCGAACAGCATCTCATTGAGCTTGCTGCCACCGCTGGCCTGCTCTTGAGGTGGTTGCGCGCCGGGTACCCTGGGCGCCTTTTGCCCGGTTTCGGATGCCTGCTCGCCCGCGCGGCTTTCTGCGTGCGACCGAAGAATTTCGTAGGCGCTCTCGCGGTCGACCACCTTCTCGTACACCCCTGCAACCAGGGAATCGGCGATCAGCTGCTGCCGTTGTTCGGCGGTAATGGGGCCGAGCTGACTTCCGGGGGGATAGACGTAGACCCGTTCGGTTTCGCACGGCCTGCCTTTCGCATCCAAAAGGCTCACCAGGGCTTCGCCCACAGCCAGTTCGGTGATGGCCGCCTCAATATCAAGGCCGGACTTGGGCCTCATGGTCTGGGCTGTTGCCTTGACGGCTTTCTGGTCGCGCGGCGTGAACGCCCGCAGGGCATGCTGGATGCGATTGCCCAGTTGTCCCAGCACGCTGTCCGGTATGTCCAGCGGGTTCTGGGTGACGAAGTACACCCCCACCCCCTTGGATCTCACCAGCCGCACCACCAGTTCAATGCGCTCCACCAGCACCTTGGGCGCTTCGTTGAAAAGCAGGTGGGCCTCGTCAAAGAAGAACACCAGCTTGGGTTTGTCCGGGTCACCAATTTCCGGCAGGGTTTCGAACAGCTCGGAGAGCATCCACAGCAGGAAAGTGGCGTACAGGCGGGGTGAATTCAGAAGCTTGTCGGCAGCCAGAATATTGATCACGCCCTGGCCGTCGACGGTCTGCATGAAGTCCTGGATGTCGAGCATGGGCTCACCGAAGAACCGGTCGCCGCCCTGTTGTTCGACCTGCATCAGGCCACGCTGTATGGCACCGATACTGGCAGCGCTTACGTTGCCGTACTCGGTTGTGAACTGGCGCGCGTTGTCGCCGATGTGCTGCAAAAGGGCACGAAGGTCCTTCATGTCCAGCAGCAGCAGTCCGTTGTCGTCAGCGATCTTGAACACCAGGTTGAGCACGCCCGACTGGGTGTCGTTGAGATTGAGCATGCGCGACAGCAGGAGGGGGCCCATGTCGCTGATGGTGGCGCGAACCGGGTGGCCCTGCTCGCCAAACACATCCCATACCGTGCTGGGGCAGGCATGCGATGCCGGCAGCTCGATGCCCCGATCGCGCAGCACGGCACTGATCTTCTCGCCGAAGCGCCCGCTCTGGCTGATGCCGGTCAGGTCGCCCTTGACGTCCGCCATGAAGACCGGCACGCCGATCCGGGAGAACTGCTCAGCCAGGGTCTGCAAGGTGACGGTCTTGCCGGTGCCCGTGGCACCGGTGATCAGTCCGTGGCGGTTGGCCAGTTGCGGCAGAAGATGGCACTGCGTCTGGGCGTTCTTGGCAATCAGCATCGGTTCGGCCATGGTGTCCTCGTGTGTCGGCAGTCGGTGCAGGGGCGGTGGGCTTTAAAATCCATGGCTATTACACCAAATTCTCGTCATCAAAAAGGATTCGTTCGTGGCTGGACACAGCAAATGGGCCAACATTCAACACCGCAAGGGCCGTCAGGACGAAAAGCGGGGCAAGATCTGGACGAGGGTGATCCGGGAGATCACCGTGGCGGCGCGCTCTGGTGGCGGAGACCCTGCCATGAACCCCCGACTCAGGCTGGCTATAGAGAAGGCCAAGGCGGCCAACATGCCAGCCGACCGCATCAAGTACAACGTCGACAAGGCCTCGGGCAACCTGGAAGGCCAGGCCTTGGAAGAGATCCGTTACGAGGGCTATGGCATCGGTGGCGCGGCCATCATTGTCGATACCATGACAGACAACCGCGTGCGCACCGTGGCCGAGGTGCGCCACGCCTTCAGCAAGCATGGCGGCAATCTCGGTACCGATGGTTCGGTGTCGTTCCAGTTCAAGCACTGCGGTCAGATCATTTTTGCCCCGGGCACCTCTGAAGACCATGTCATGGAGGTGGCGCTGGAGGCGGGGGCCGAGGACGTGGTGGCCGACGCCGACGGTGCCATTGAAGTGCTCACCGCCGTGGGCGATTTCGAGGCGGTCAAAGATGCGTTGGAGGCTGCCGGCCTGAAGCCCGAGGTGGCCGAAGTCACCATGCGTGCCGAGAACACTGTTGCGCTTGAGGGCGAGGATGCCGAGCGCATGCAGAAGCTTCTCGATGTTCTTGAGGATCTGGACGATGTCCAGGAAGTGTTTCACAACGCCAGCATTTGAAACAGGCCGGCCTTGATGCAACACGACGCGGCGCTGCGCGCGATGGTGCGCCTGCAATCGGGAACCAGGCGATGCGGCCATTGAAGGTCGTGAGCATCGCCAGCCTGTGCAGGGCGTTCGCCACTGTCAAGGTGACAGAGTCATCCGTGAATACTTGGAGATGGGTTTGAAAGTTCTGGTGATTGGTGGTGGCGGCCGTGAGCACGCGCTGGCCTGGCGGCTGAAGCGTTCGCCCAGTGTGACCCAGGTGTTCGTGGCGCCCGGCAATGCCGGCACGGTCCGTGATCCTGAACTGGTCAATGTGCCCTTGACCGACAAGGTGGCGCTGCGTGAGTGGGCCCAGACCCATGGTGTCGGCCTGACCGTGGTGGGTCCGGAGGCCCCGCTTGCGGCCGGCGTGGTGGACGAGTTCCGCGCGCACGGTCTGGCCATCTTCGGACCGACCCAGAAGGCCGCACAGCTGGAGAGTTCCAAGGCTTTTTCCAAGGCGTTCATGCATCGCCATGGCATCCCCACGGCGCGGTACCAGACCTTCTCCGATCCCACCCTGGCCCATGCCTATGTGGATGAGCAGGGAGCCCCCATCGTGATCAAGGCGGACGGACTCGCGGCGGGCAAGGGGGTGGTGGTGGCCATGAGCGTGGCTGAAGCCCACGAAGCCATCGACTTCATGCTGGTGGACAACACCCTCGGGGTGGCGCACAACGAAGGTGGTGCCCGGGTGGTGATCGAAGAATTCCTGGAAGGCGAGGAAGCCAGCTTCATCGTCCTGTGCGACGGAGTACATGCACTGCCGTTGGCCACCAGCCAGGACCACAAGCGCCTGCTCGACGCCGACCAGGGGCCCAATACCGGCGGCATGGGCGCCTACTCGCCTGCGCCGGTGGTGACGCCCGCCGTCCACGATCGGGCCATGAGGGAGGTCATCCTGCCAACCCTCCGGGGCATGGCTGCTGACGGTATTCCCTACACCGGCTTTCTGTACGCGGGTCTCATGATCACCCCGGAGGGTGAGGTCAGGACGCTCGAATTCAATTGCCGCATGGGTGACCCGGAAACCCAGCCGATCATGATGCGCCTGCAAAGCGATCTGGCCCAGGTTCTTCTCGCGGCCACGCGCACAGAGCTTGACCGCATCGATCTGGCCTGGGACCCTCGCGTGGCCTTGGGTGTCGTGCTGGCGGCCCACGGCTATCCTCTGCAGCCCCGCAAAGGCGATGCCATCGAGGGTCTTCCGAAGGACCTGGATACCTGCATGGTCTTTCATGCCGGCACAGAAGACCGGGCTGGCCAGGTGGTGACGAGTGGAGGGCGCGTTCTGTGCGTGACGGCGCTGGGCGCCTCGGTGCGCGAGGCACAGCAACGCGCTTACGAGGCGGTGTCCGGTATCCGGTTCGATGGCATGCAGTACCGCCGCGACATCGGTTACAGGGCGGCTTGAAGCATGCGGCCATGATGGCTCGGCGGTCCCTTGGCAGCCTGAACCCACCCCGAACGGAAACGCGAATGAAAGTCCAGAATCCATCCCACGAGGTCAAACAGTACCTGACCGGGCTGCAGGATCGCATCACGTCCACGGTGGCCATGGTCGACGGCGGCCAGTTTCTGGTGGACCCCTGGAAAAAGCCGTCGGGTGAGCCCCTTCAGGGATCGGGCATCACCCAGATCCTGGAAGACGGCGCCGTGTTCGAGCGTGCCGGCTGTGGTTTTTCGCATGTGCAAGGCCCGCGGCTGCCGCCATCGGCGACCCAGCACCGCCCGGAGTTGGCGGGTGCGCCGTTTGAGGCCATGGGTGTCTCGCTGGTATTTCACCCCCGCAACCCCTATGTGCCGACGGTGCACATGAACGTGCGCATGATTGCGGCGACACCGGCGGGGGGTGAGCCGGTGTGCTGGTTTGGTGGTGGCATGGACCTGACGCCCTACTACGGTTTCGAGGAGGACGCGGTCCATTTCCACGCCACCTGTCGGCAGGCGCTCGATCCATTCGGTGTGGACAAATACCCGCGCTTCAAGCGCTGGTGCGACGAGTACTTCTACCTCAAACACCGGGGCGAGCAGCGCGGGATCGGTGGGGTGTTCTTCGACGACTTTTCCGAACTTGGCTACGCGGGCAGTTTCGCCATGCTGCGTTCCGTGGGCGACGCCTTCCTGAATGCCTACCTGCCCATCGTCGACCGGCGACGCGACACCGCATATGGCGAAAGGGAACGCAGTTTCCAGCTCTACCGGCGTGGCCGATATGTGGAGTTCAACCTTGTCTGGGACCGAGGGACCCATTTTGGCCTCCAGTCAGGTGGGCGAAGTGAATCCATCCTGCTGTCCATGCCTCCGTTGGTGAGCTGGTCCTATGACCGTCGCAGCCTGCCGGGTACACCCGAGGACCGCCTCTATCAGGAGTTTCTGGTCAGGCGGGACTGGGTCTGATGGACGCAGCAAGCCCCACCCGTGTGGGCATGTTCGGCGGGGCCTTTGATCCGCCGCATCTGGCACACCTTCGCCTTGCACAGGCGGCGTTGTCGCAGCTTGGACTCCAGCGCCTTCACATCGTCCCCACGGGTCAGGCCTGGCACAAGTCGCGCACCCTGACCGCTGCGCAGCATCGA
>SBFU01000502.1 GCA_006227785.1 Burkholderiales bacterium | reverse complement strand
CGCGGGTGGATGATGCGCACCAGTTCCCGGCGCGCCTGCTTGATCAGCAGGATCATCCGGACCATCTTGATGCCACCGCCCGTGGACCCGGCACACGAAACGAAGGTCCCCAGAAAGATCAGCAGCACCGGCGCAAAAATGGGCCACTGCGCATAGTCCGTGGTTGCGTAGCCGGTGGTGGTGGCCAGCGAAATGACATGGAATGCGCTGTTGCGCAGCGCCTCGGGAAACCCGTCATAGATCCCATGCGCCACCAGCAGCAGGGCCAGCAGAAGAATGGCCGCGACCAGCACCGCCGCATAGGTTCGGATTTCGCGGTCATGGGTGATCGGTCGCAGATTGCGGCTGCGCAGAACCACGAAGTAGCGCACGAAGCTGATGCCCGCGAGCGCCATGAAGAACATGGCGACATACTCGACCGTCGGTGAGTTGTAGTGACCCAGGCTGGCATCGTGCGACGAGAACCCCCCCAGGCCCATGGTGGTGCACATGTGCATGAAGGCGTCGGCCCAGCTCATGCCGGCCCAGCGGTAGCCCAGCAGACAGGCCCCCGAGAACAGGAAGTAGACGCCCCACAGGCCGCGCGCGGTTTCGGCAATGCGAGGCGTGAACTTGGTGTCCTTCATGGGCCCTGGTGTCTCGGCCTTGTACAGCTGCATCCCGCCCAGACCCAGCATGGGCAACACCGCCACCACCAGCAGCATGATGCCCAGCCCACCGATCAGCTGCAGAAAACAGCGCCAGACGTTCACCGAGACCGGCAGGTGGTCCAGACCGGACAATGCGGTCGACCCGGTCGCCGTGAGGGCGCTCATGGACTCGAAGTAGGCCTGACTCCAGCTGATGTCCGGCACCGTGAACATCAATGGAACCGCCGAATAGGCCGGCAGCATCAGCCACACCATGTTGACCAGCAGGAACCCGTCTCGCGGCATCAGTTCGCGCTGGTAGCGCCGGGTGGCCAGCCAGACAAAGACCGCACTGCCAGCGGCCAGCGCGAAGGCCCCGCCCCAGATCTGCATCGAGTCATCCAGGTCCTCGCCCAAGGCCCAGGCCAGCGGCACCAGGAAGGCGAACGAGAAGGCAAAGAGGACGCGCGCGTAGACGTTCAGCGCTGGAAAAAGTCCGGACATGCGGTGTCAGCCAAAGAAGGTGGCGCCTACCTGGAACAGCTTCTCGACCTCACGCACCATGCGCTTGTTCGGAATGAACACGATGATGTGGTCGTCGGACTCGATGACCAGATCGTGGTGGGGCATCAGCACCTCACCCCGGGCCCCCTCGCCCCGCACGATCGCGCCGATGCGCGCCCCTTTGGGCAGCTTGATCTCCTCGATCCGCCGACCGACCAGCTTGGACGTCTTCAGGTCACCACGCGCAATGCCTTCCAGGGCCTCGGCCGCACCGCGTCGAAGACTGTGCACCGCCGCCACGTCGCCACGCCGCAGGTGCGCCAACAGCTCGCCAATCACGGTCTGGGCCGGCGAAATGGCGATGTCGATGGTGCTGCCTTCCATCATGTCCGCATAGGCGCGCCGGTTGATCAGTGACATCACCCGCCGCGCGCCCATGCGCTTGGCCAGCATCGCGGACATGATGTTGTCCTCGTCGTCGCTGGTCAGCGCGAGAAACAGGTCCATCTCGCCGACATTCTCTTCGTGCAGCAGGTCCTCGTCGGCGCCGTCACCCTGCAGAATCAGCGTGCTGGACGGCAGCTGGCTGGCCAGGTATTCGCAGCGCCGCTTGTCGCGTTCGATGATCTTCACCTCGCACTGTCCGACCAGCGAGCGGGCCAGCCGCAGGCCCACTTTTCCGCCGCCGGCAATCATCACCCGCTGGACCGGCGCGTCGATGTTGTGGATGGCCGCCAGCACCAGGCGGATCTTGCGCACATCGGCCAACACAAACACCTCGTCGCCTGGCAGGATGCGCGTGCTGGCGGTGGTCTCCATCTCGGTGTCCAGGCGATAGAGGGCCACCACCCGCATCTCGGCATGGGGCAGGCGCTCGCGAAATTCACCGATGGTTCGCCCGACCAGGGCTCCACCGGCTGCGGCTCGCACCACGATCAGGCAAGCCCGCTTCTGCGAGAACTCGACCACCTGCAGCGCCTCCGGGTAGCTGATCAGCTGGTGGATGTAGCGCATCACCGACTCTTCAGGGCAGATCACGTGATCGACCGCGAATCCGTTCTTGTCCAGCAGTTCGTCGCCCTTGACAAACTCGGGCGAACGCAGCCGGGCAATGGTGGTCGGCACATTGAACAGGTCGTGCGCCACCTTGCAAACCACCAGGTTGGACTCGTCGGCTGCCGCACAGGCGATCAGCATGTCGGCGTCCTGCGCGCCAGCCTCACGCAAAACCGAAGGCTGGATGCCGTTGCCCACCACACCCCGCAAGTCAAGTCGCTCTTCCAGCAACCGCAGACGCGACGGGTCGTGGTCAATCACAGTGATGTCGTTCTGCTCCGACACCAGGCTCTCGGCCACGCTCTCGCCCACGCGGCCGGCGCCCAGGATGATGATGTTCATGGGCGCGAATGATACGCCCGGTGCCCCTGCAGAAAGGTGCCACTCAGGCCAGTGCGCGCTGGATCAGGATTTTCTGCACATCCGAGGTCCCTTCGTAGATCTGGCAGACACGCACATCGCGCCAGATGCGTTCGACCGGGAAGTCGGTCACATAGCCATAGCCGCCGTGCACCTGAATGGCGTCGCTGCAGACGCGCTCGGCCATTTCGCTGGCAAACAGCTTGGCCATGGCGGCCTCCTTCAAGCAAGGCTGACCGGCATCGCGCAGTGCAGCGGCATGCATCACCAGCGCCCGGGCAGCCTCGATCTGCGTTGCCATCTCGGCCAGCTTGAAGCCCACCGCCTGATGGTTGAAGATGGGTTGACCAAAACTTTCACGCTGTTTGGCGTAAGTGACTGCACACTCAAATGCACTGCGCGCCATACCGATGCTCTGTGCCGCGATGCCGATACGGCCGCCCTCCAGCGCCGAGAGCGCAATCTTGTAACCCTCGCCCTCGGCGCCGATCAGGTTCTCGACCGGAATGCGGCAGTTCTCAAAGTTGATTTGCGCCGTATCGCTCGAATGCTGGCCCACCTTGTCCTCCAGCCGCGCCACCACATAACCCGGGGTGTCGGTGGGGACGATGAAGGCGCTCATGCCCTTCTTGCCGGCAGCCTTGTCGGTCACCGCAATCACGATCGCCAGGTGCCCGTTCTTGCCGCTGGTGATGAACTGCTTGACGCCGTTGATGACGTAGCTCTCGCCTTCGCGCGTGGCGGTGGTGCGCAGCGCCGAGGCATCGGACCCCACGTGCGGTTCGGTGAGGCAGAACGCACCGAGCATCCGCCCCGCTGCCAGCGGTCGCAACCATTGCTCCTGCTGGCGGGCGCTGCCATAGCGCATCAGGATGGCATTGACCGGACAGTTGGTCACGCTGATGGCGGTGCTCGTGCCGCCATCGCCGGCCGCGATCTCCTCCAGCACCACGGCCAGGGTCGCGTAGTCCAGACCGGCACCGCCCAGCGACTCGGGCACACAGATGCCATAACACCCCAGTTCGGCCAGTCCCCGGTGCACATCGGTCGGAAAGTGGTGCTCCTTGTCCCACTTCGCGGCGTTCGGCCACAGCTGTTCCTGCGCAAAACTGCGCACGGCGTCGCGGATCATTTCCTGGTCTTGGGTCAACAACATCGGGCGTCTCTTCGGGTCGGGTGGATTGAGGTGGGGTTACCACGAGCTGGCGCGGCGGCCGTCGTGGTGGATGAGTTGTCCGTTGTCCTGCGGCGTCAGGCTGGCGAGCACGGCGCGCATCCCGCGTACGCTGGCCTCGGCGGTCAGCGGCGCCGCGCCGCCGCCCATGTCGGTCTGCACCCAGCCCGGGTCCAGCGCCACCAGCGTCGCTTTGGGGTAATCGAAGCGCGCGCTGCTCACCGCCATGTTCAGGGCGGCCTTGCTCACGCGGTAGAGCCAGCTGTTGCTGCCCGGCACCGGGCCGATCTGGCTCATGGATGACGACAGCGCGCCGAACACGCCCCCCGCGGCCTCGACCATGGGCATGACCTGCGGCAGCACCTGCATCAGCCCCAGCACATTGGTGTGCATGAGGTGGTCGAAGGCCTGCTGCGTCGGAGGCGAAGTCGCGTTTGCGCGGTCGATCACGCCCGCCACATACAGCGCGACATCGATCTCCAAACCGTCCAGCTGCCATGAAAAGCCGCTGACGCTGGCCGGGTCGGCCACATCCGCGCGCAGCGGCTCGGCGCCCAGATCGCGCAGGCGTGCCAACCCCTCATCGTCGCGCGCGGTGGCGATCACGCGATCGCCAGCCGCGCGGCACTGCCGCACGAATTCCAGGCCGAGACCGCGCGAGGCGCCAATGACCAGAACAGTGGCCATCAGATCATTTCCACAGCCATGGCGGTGGCCTCACCGCCGCCAATACACAGCGTGGCGACACCTTTCTTGCCGCCGCGCGCCTGCAAGGCGTGCAGCAGTGTCACCAGAATGCGCGCACCGGATGCGCCGATGGGGTGGCCCAGCGCGCAAGCGCCGCCGTTCACGTTGACCTTGTCGTGCGGAATGCTCAACTCGGTCATCAGCGCCATCGGCACGACGGCGAAGGCCTCGTTGATCTCCCACAGGTCCACATCACCGACCGTCCAGCCGGTCTTGGCCAGCAGCTTCTGCGTGGCGCCCACCGGGGCCGTGGCGAACCAGTTGGGCTCCTGCGCGTGGGTGGCGTGGGCCACGATGCGCGCCAGCGGCTTCAGCCCCTGGGCCTGGGCGGTGGACTGGCGCATCAGTACCAGCGCGGCAGCGCCGTCGTTGATCGAGGAGCTGGAAGCTGCGGTGATGGTGCCGTCCTTCTTGAAGGCAGGCTTCAGGGACGTGAGCTTGTCGAGCTTGACCTTGCCCGGGCCTTCGTCGACCGAGACCACGCGCTCGCCGCTGCGGTCCTTGACCGTCACGGGCGCGATCTCTTTTGCGAAGGCACCGCTTTCGGTGGCGGCCTTGGCGCGCGTCACCGAGGCGATGGCAAACGCATCCTGCTGCTCGCGTGTGAAGCTGTACTTGGCGGCGCAGTCTTCACCAAAGGTGCCCATGCTGCGGCCGGGTTCGTAGGCGTCTTCCAGTCCGTCGAGCATCATGTGGTCAAAGATGCGATCGTGGCCCATGCGGTAGCCGCCGCGTCCC
Source organism: Burkholderiales bacterium (assembly GCA_006227785.1). Classification (GTDB taxonomy): domain Bacteria; phylum Pseudomonadota; class Gammaproteobacteria; order Burkholderiales; family Burkholderiaceae_C; genus Hydrogenophaga. The sequence continues at coordinate 2,192 of SBFU01000502.1, read as the reverse complement.
TTGAGCATCAGGTAAGGCGCATTGGTCATGCTCTCCATGCCGCCCGCCACCATCACGGTGGCGCTGCCGGCCAGCAGCATGTCGTGCGCGAGCATGGTGGCCTTCATGCCCGAGCCGCACATCTTGGACAGCGTCACCGCGCCGGCCGACAGCGGCAGGCCACCCTTGAGCGCGGCTTGCCGCGCGGGCGCCTGACCCTGGCCGGCCATCAAACAGTTGCCAAACAGCACCTCGTCGACCAGTTCGGACTTGACGCCCGCTCGCTCCACCGCGGCCTTGATGGCCACGCCGCCCAGATCATGCGCGGACAGACTGGCAAAGTCACTCTGGAAGCTGCCCATGGGTGTGCGGGCTGCGCCGACGATGACGACGGGATCGGTGTTCTGGCTCATGTTCAGGTCTCCGGTTACAGATGAAATGGAAAAGGATTCAAGCGCCGGGCCGTCCCAAGCTTGAATCGCGCCCCCCGGGGGGGGCAGCGACCCGTGAAACGGTGGAGCGTGGGGGGCCATGTCAGTCCAACAGCTCCTTGTCGGCCTGGACACCAAAACGGCGATCCCTTTCGTAGGGAAAGACATCGTGCACATGGCCCGAGGCGATGCGCTCCTTGTGCGACTGCCAGAACGACGGGTCCAGCAGGTCGGCATGGTGTTTCATGAATTCCTCGCGCACCAGCGGATTGCCCAGCAGGAAAGGGCCGAAGGTCTCGGGAAACACATCGTTCCTGGCCACCGAATACCAGACTTCGCCGGACATCTCGTCCTCCTCGTTGCGCGGCGGCGGCACGCGCCTGAAGTTGCAGTCCGTGATGTACTCGATTTCGTCGTAGTCGTAGAAGACCACTTTGCCATGGCGCGTGATGCCGAAGTTCTTCCACAACATGTCGCCCGGGAAGATGTTGGCCGCCACCAGATCCTTGATGGCATTGCCATACTCGTGCACCGCACGCCGAAGCTGGTCACGTGCACGCTGCTTTGTGGCCTCGTCGGCCGCCGCCGACTGCAGGATGTCGAAGGCTTCCTGCAGGTAGATGTTCAGTGGAATCATCCGGCGCTCGATGTAGACGTGCTTGAGCACCACCTCGATATTGCCGTCGCCGTTGCGGTCCGAGATCTCCAGCTGGCTGGGCGCGAATTTCTGGATTTCCTCGATCAGTTCATCGGTGAAGCGGTCGCGCGGAAACCCGACCTCCGAGAACTCCAGCGTATCGGCCATGCGTCCGACCCGGTCGTGCTGTTTGACCAGCAGGTACTTGTCGCGGATCTGCTCGCGTGTGGTGTCTTTCTGGGGCGGGTAGTAATCCTTGATGACCTTGAAGACAAAGGGAAAGCTCGGCAGGTCGAACACCAGCATCACCATACCCTTGATGCCAGGCGCAATGCGGAACCTGTCCGTGCTGTGCCGCATATGGAACAGAAAGTCCCGGTAGAACAGCGTCTTGCCCTGCTTGGCCAGGCCCAGGGCGTTGTAGAACTCGGCGCGCGGCTTACGCGGCATCAGGCTGCGAAGGAACTGCACATAGGCGCTGGGCACCTCCATGTCGACCATGAAATAGGCCCGCGCAAAACTGAACAGGATGAGCAGATCATCTTCACCAAAAAGCGCCGCGTCGATGACCAGTTGGCCCTTTTCGTTGTGCAGGATGGGCAGCGCAAACGGCACCTCCTGGAACCCGTTGATGATCTTGCCAACCACATAGGCACCCTTGTTCCGGAAGAACAGGCCCGAGAGCACCTGAAACTGGAAGTTCGCGCGCAGCCTGGTGTGGTCGAACCGGCGTTTCATGGCCGCCAACACCAGCGACGCATCGCGACCCAGATCCTCATAGGGCACGCGCAGGTCGAAATCCTCGATCATGCGCCGCACCTCCGACAGCATGCTGTCCTGCGTCGGGTAATAGCATCGGTACGTCGGCAGCGCCTTGGGCTCTTCGTTTTCGATGTACTCGGTGGACACCGCCGGGCGCACAAAAATGAAATCGTTCTGGAAATACGCCCGCTTGAGGATTTTGGTCGTGACCGAGTTGAAGAACGTCTCCGCCAGCTCGGGCTGGTGGTGGTTGACCAGCAGACCGATGTACAGCAGCTTGACCTGCTCCCAGACCTCCATCGGCTGCTCGTCGGCCTTGAACTCCTTGACCAGGCGCCGCACGCATTCCTGCACCCGCAGGTCGTAGAACTCGATGCGCTCCC
>SBFU01000182.1 GCA_006227785.1 Burkholderiales bacterium | reverse complement strand
ACCCGGCCGCTGGAGCTGTTTGGCGCGCCCGACATCGACACGCGCCGGCTGATGGCCGACATGGCCGGCATCGCACCGCACTGGATGACCGGCTGCCGCCTGAGGCCGTGCTGGTTCGAACCCACCTTCCACAAGCACGCCGGCCGGCTTTGCGCCGGGCTGCAGTTCCATGTCGAAGACCCCCTGCACTACCGGCACGAGGATTTCAGGCCCTGGCGGCTGCAGGCCCTGGCCTTCAAGGCCCTGCGGCGCCAGCAGCCCGACTATCCGCTGTGGCGGGACTTTCCCTATGAATACGAGCACGGGCGGCTGGCCATCGACCTGATCAACGGGGGAACCCAGCTGCGCCAGTGGGTGGACGATCCGGCGGCAGAAGCCGCCGACCTGGACGCCATCGCCGGGCCGGACGAGGCGGCGTGGCATGAGGGCCGGCAGCCACACCTGCTGTACTGACAGCAGGCGGGCGACAGCATCCGGCACGGGTTTCAACAGACTGTCACAGCAGCGCCACATACTGGCGTGATGGCCTGCCCTGACCCCTGCCAAGACAACGAAGACCCAAAGCTCTGCGCGAAGTCCGTGGCAGAAGCCTTGGACGGACAGATCCTTGCGGCGCTGGCGCGCTGGTCGCAGGGACTCGCGCCTGCATCTCTTCTGCCGGCCGCTGCTGCCTGGGGAACCTCCCTGGCCAGTTCCCCGGGAACCCAGCTTCAACTGTGGCAGCAGGCGGTGAGGCTGGGCCAGGACTGGTGGTCGGCCGGGGGGCGACCACAGGAGAACGGGAGGTATTCCGACAGCGCCTGGCAGCGATGGCCCTGGGCTCCTCTGGCTGGCATTCACGAAGCTGCCGAGCATTGGTGGCACCAGGCCACCCGGATAGACGGTGTCTCGCCGCATGTGAAGGAACAGGTCGGCTTCTATGCCCGCCAGTGGCTGGACATGGTGGCCCCGTCCAACCACCTGATGTCCAACCCTCAGGCGCTTCACCGCGCGATCGGAAGCCGAGGCGCCAGTCTGGCCAAAGGTTGGCAGCTCATGCAGGAGGACATCATGCACATGGTGGGCCAGACAGCCCGTCCGATCCCGCAGGGACTGGTACCGGGGCAGGAGCTGGCCACCACACAGGGCCGGGTCGTGATGCGCAACCATCTGGTCGAGCTGATCCAGTACGAGGCCGCCACACCGCGGGTTCAGGCCGCGCCGGTGCTGATCGTGCCGTCCTGCATCATGAAGTACTACATCCTGGACCTCTCACGCCACAACTCCATGGTGCGCTGGCTGGCCGAGCAGGGCCACACGGTCTACATCGTCTCGTGGCGCAATCCGCAGGCGTCCGATGCGGGCATCGGATTCGACGACTATGTCCGGCTGGGCGTTCTTGACTGCCTGAGCTGGGTCCGCCAGGCTTGTGACCATCCGGTGCACCTGGCCGGCTATTGCCTCGGGGGTACCTTTGCTGCGGTCGCAACGGCCCATCTCTGTCGGCGGCCGGCCCCGGCCCCCCAGGACGTGCCGGCCAGCCTGACACTGCTGGCGGCGGAGACCGACTTCTCCGAGCCTGGCGAAATGGGGGTTCTGATCGACGAGGCCCAGGTTCGCATGATCGAGGCGGTGATGAAGCGCCAGGGCTTTCTCTCGGGCCGGCAGATGGCCGGATCGTTCCAGTTCCTTCACGCGGCCGACCTTGTGTGGGCACGCAGGACCCAGCGCTGGCTGATGGGAGAAGAAGTGGTGGACAGCGATCTCATGGCATGGAATGCAGACACCACCCGACTGCCGGCCACCATGCACAGCCAGTATCTGCGGCGCTTCTACCTCGACAACGCACTGGCCAACGGCCGCCTGCGGTTCGAAGGCGACACGGTTCAGTTGCGCGATGTGCGCCTTCCCCTGTTCGTGGTGGGTACCGAGAAGGATCATGTCTCGCCCTGGCGCTCGGTCTTCAAGGTCCACCAGCTCGTTGCTGGCGACGTGCGCTTCGTGCTCACCAGCGGCGGTCACAATGCGGGCATCGTCTCGGAACCGGGTCACGCGGGCAGGCACTTCCGGATGGCCGATACCCGGTCTTCAGACAGCCGCCCGACGCCGCAGGAATGGCTGTGCGTCAGCCAGACGCATCAGGGCAGTTGGTGGACAGCCTGGCATGACTGGTTGGGCGGGCTGGCCGTAGCAGACCCGGTGCCGGCACGTCCTGTGCCGTTCGACCCCCTCCTGCCGCAAGCACCCGGCAGTCACGTGATGGTCCGCTACAACGACTGACGCAGGCGGCGCCGCGACGGCTCTCAGTCGGACTTCGGGTTCGAGACGGCCTGCAGTTGCGGCACTGCGGGGCGGGGCATCCTGATCTTGGTGGCCGGGGCGATGACGCGCGCGGTACCGGTGATGACTGCCTGATCCCGCTGGTTGTAGACGGAGCAATCGAGTAGCACCTGCTGGTGCACAGCGTCCTTGGCCGCGACCTGCACCTGGACCGTCAGGCTGTCTCCCGGATGGACCGGCCGCACGAAACGCAGGTTCTGCTCCAGGTAAATCGTGCCCGGCCCGGGAAACCGGGTGCCGAGCAGGGCGGATATCAGGGCGCCACCCCACATGCCGTGGGCGATGATGCCGTGAAAGGCGGTTCCTTCGGCGTACGCGGCGTCCAGGTGTGCAGGATTCACGTCCCCCGAGACCGCTGCGAAAGCGAGGATGTCCTGCTGGCCGAGCTGACGCACCAGGGACGCCCTGTCGCCGATGCGGATCTCTTCGAAGGGCGTGTTCTCTATCCAATCTTGCATCGCTTGCTCCCGGAGGCGGCTCACATCCGCGCCTTTTTGCGGGCCGCTTTCATCGCCGACGGGATCGTTTGACGCAAGGCCTCGATACGGTCGAGCAGCGCCTGGTCGGGCTCGGAAACCGTGGCCAGGCGCCCTGCGAATACAACACCCTGCGTACCGTCCAGCGTGAGCCACTCCCCTTCGGGCAGTGTCTGTTCCCCCAGCCGGATCTCGCGTCGTGACAGGTCCACCTCCAGGCTGTCACAGCCGACAAGGCAGACTTTTCCCAGCTGCCGGGCCACCACCGCAGCATGCGAGGTTCGGGCTCCGTGCCGGGTCAGCAGTCCGTCGGCAGCCTGCAGCGCGCCGATGTCTTCGGTCAGTGCCTCGCTGCGCACCAGCAGCGCCGGGCGACCCGCCTCGACACAGACAGCCACTCTTTCGGCATCGAGCGCGATTTCGCCGCAGGCGATGCCGCCGGAGGCTGGCTCGCCATGTGCCAGAGGGGTTGGCTCGATGCCATCAGCGCCGGCCAGACGAACGATGACCAGACTGTCCGGGGAAATGCGCTCGATCCTCTCAAGGGCCTGCGCGGGATCGATCAGACCCTCGTGCGCCAGGTCAAGTGCAATCCGGGCAGCCGCCTGCGGCGTACGCTTGCCCGAGCGGGTCTGAAGCATGAACAGCTCACCGTCCTGGACGGTGAACTCCAGGTCCTGCATGTCGCCGAAATGCCGCTCCAGCAGGTCGGCAGCCTGCTTCAGGGCCTCATGGGCCAGCGGGGCGCTGCGCACCATCGAGTCGTGCCCGCGTGCGTTGCGGTGTCCCCCCACCACGTCCTCGCCCTGTGCATTGACCAGGTAGTCGACCCACAGCCCCGGCTCACCGGTCATCGGGTTGCGGCTGAACCCCACGCCCGCGCCCGAATGGCTGCCGGTGTTGCCGAAAACCATCCGCTGGATGGTCACCGCAGTCCCCATGTCTTCTGACAGTCCGTTGAGGCGGCGGTAGGCCACCGCCTTGGGCAGTGTCCAGGAGCGGAAGACAGCCAGGACCGCGGCGTTCATCTGCTCGAGAGGATCCTGGGGAAAATCGCCCCCGGACTCGGACAGGTAGATGTCGAGGTAGCGGCGCACCAGGGTGCGGTGCTCGGAAAAGTCCAGCAGCCGCTCCTCGCGGTCTCCTGCGACCTCCCGGAGCGCCTGCTCGAACGCGGCATGAGGCACACCGGCTACGACCTCTCCGTACGTGGCGATCAGGCGTCGGTAGGCATCCCAGACCATCCGCGGGTTGCCGGTCTGGCGCAGGACCCCGCCGACGGTCCGGTCGCACAGACCGATGTTGAGGAGGGTCTCGAGCATGCCCGGCATCGACACCGGTGCGCCCGAGCGCACCGACACGACCAGCGGGCGGCGCTCGTCGCCCAGAGTCAGACCGGTGGCCGCCTCCAGGGCTGGCAACCCCCACTGGTTCAGTGGCAGCAGACTGGAGGCCGGATCAGCGGTGTATTGGGTGCCGATGACCAGGGCCGGTGGAACATTCAGACCGAGATGGGCCATCTCCAGCAGGTTGTATGCCTTGCCGCCCATCGTCTCCCGGCTGGCACCTTTGGGCATCTCGCCCTGCCCTGCGCACACCAGAAAGAACTGCTTTGGACCGTGTGAGTGACGGCTCATGCGAGCACTCCCGATTTTTCAAAGACGAGCTTGCGCAGCGCATATGCGGCCCCCAGGAGATGGTCCGTGGCCTGCTCGATGGTCTGCGCCAGTTCGCCAGCGAGCTGCATGGCGGCTGGCTGGTTGTGAAGTTGCTTGACGATCTCCATTCGCGCCTCGCGCAGGGACTCGTCGCACACCCGCTCGGCCCGAAGGATGCGCCAGAGCGCCTGCAGGAAAGCATCGCCTTCGAGCTGGGGCACGTTCTCGTCCAGGTGGCGGGCGATCTCCACCGCTCGGACCTGATCCTGGATCGCCCCCAGGGTCGTCTCGGCAATCGACAGCATGCCGTGCTTGACAGCACGCGGCAGCCGAGGCAACTGCGGCAAAGCGAGCAGGCTCAGAACGTAGAGGGACTCCTCAAGGACGTCGGCCACGTCATCGAGCCGGTCCAGCAGCATCAGCAAGGGCTGCCAGCGCGCCTGACGCTCGGCACGTCCGCGCGCCTCGGACAGCACGTGGTCGGCCTGACGCTCCCACGCCTTGGCCCGCACCAGCCTCGCCTGCGCCGCTGCCGGATCTTCTTCGTCCATCAGGCCCTCGACCAAGGAAAGCGCCAGCGCGTGGCAGTAGGCCGAGTGCTCGGCCAGCAGGTCGAATTCGAACGTCCGCTTGCGAATGGCACGTGCCAGCAGCATGCGTGCTTCGTCGCCCACCAGGGCCGCTGGCTGCTGCTCGCGCAGGCGCACGCTGGCGGCCCGCATCAGATCCAGGAGGTAGGCACGTGACGCAGACTCGCCAAGAACCTGGTCAAGCCGGTCGCCGACCCTGAAGGCGTCTCCATCCACAGCCTGCATCGCGCCATAGACCAGCTGCTCGCCACCAGCCAGAAGCCAGGCCATATGGCCCACGTTGTCTCGGGCCGCCTGCTCCAGCAGATCGATGGCCACCGGCTTGCGGACAAAGGCCTGCAATCGCTTGCGTGCCCGGTTCCAGTCGATCACGAAAACGATGCGCGATGCCGCCATCTCGAGCGCCTCAAGCAACCGGCGCTCATCTTCAGACTCCAGGCTGGCATGGCCGAGCTGGTAGGGCTTGCCCCGGTTGAGCGTCGTGTCGACCCGGGGGTCGAGGGCCTCCCACCGGAAACCCAGGCCCTGCATCATTCGGCCGAAGAACGCGAAGCGGTTCGCATGAAGATCCGAGTAGTTCAGGTGCAGTGCGCCTGGCCACCACTCGATCACCAGCACGTGCGCATCGTTCGTGCCGATGTCGTTCTGTATCAGGAGCCGGTCACCGTCGCGCGTCACGGCCGTGTCCAGACCCGGGTGACCGAATTTCAGCGAAGCGGTCGCATGGATGCCCCGCATGAAGGCCCTGACCCGGTCCCGGTCCTGCGGCGAGATCTGCCAGACATGAGCGCCATCGATATCTTCGGTCGCAACATAGGCCGACATGCCGTTGATGGCCTTGTGCAGGTCCATCACCAGCAGGTGGAGGCTGTCACCCGCATGCCGGTCGCCGTGGGTGAGCTCCTGCAACGCACTGGCGTACAGCCCCTCCTCTTCCTTGAGTGCCTCGAGCCGGGCCGCCCAGGTGTTGCGGCGGGCCAGCAGCCGGGGCTCCTCGTGTCCGGGTCGCTCGCAGACCGGTCGTGCCATCACGTGCAGGTCGCGCTCGAGCGCGTTGATCCATTCCTCAAGGTGCGGCACAAAAAGAATGCCGTCCTGCCGGTAGGCGCCCTGCCCAAGGGTCTGCAACCAGGCCACGTCCTGCAGACCAAGACGGCCCAGTTCGCGGCGCCAGTCCATCGGCGCCTGCTGTCCTGACGCCAAACCCTGGTCAATGGCCTGCATCATGCTCAGCATGAGCTTGAGCCGGTCATTGGCCGCCAGTGCAGCCTTCATCCAAGCCGGCAGCAGCAGGCATTCCTGCCCCATCGCGGCCACAGCAGCAGCTTTCTCCATACTCGCTCTCCGCAACAGGCACCGAAAGATATGCTGCACCCCCCCCGTGTCTCCCGGATGACTTGGTTGTGACGAATCGGTGTCAACTTGACCGAAAGCGGTTGTCAGCCCAGGGGCCGCCCTGCATCGGGCATCCGCCCTGGAGCGTGCGTCCGGCGAAAGGCCTCAAGTGGTTCCTGTGCGAACCGATAACACCAATGCTGCAATGCAGCACCACGAACTTACTGCAACTTCCGAGGGACCTCATGGACTGGCTTTCCCGAATTACGGTACGCGCCAAGCTGATGCTGCTTCTTCTAGTGTTTTCCGTTGGCATGGTTGGCGTCTCGCTGGCGGGATGGATGGCCCTGAGCCGGACGGTGTCCACTGCACAGTCTCTCGTCGAGTCGGAGGTGGCGGCCGTTCGCACCCTGGGCGAGATCCGGGCCGGGGTCGGCAACATGCGCCGTTTCGAAAAGGACATGTTCCTGAACCTGTCCTACGAGGAGGATCTTGAGCGCTACCGCATCAGCTGGAAGCAGCAGGCGGATGGCATTCGCACGGCCATGGCCGGGATCGAAGACGGGCTGGCCGACCAGGAGCGCGCGGCCCTTCAGACCATGCGCGAAGGCATCGCCAACTACGAGAAGGTCGTCGAGACGATCCTGGTCGGCATCTCCCGCGGAGAAGTCAACGACCCCTGGCGCGCAAACCAGCTCCTGGAGCCCTCCAAGGCAGACATCCGCGCCGCCGACGCTGCCCTGGCCTCGGTGGCCGAAAGTGTGAACCAGCGCGTCGACCAGGCGGTGGCCGGCATGGCCGAGCTGCAGCGTCAGGCACTGGCGTGGCTGCTTGCCGGTGCTGCGTCCGCGCTCGGTGCCTCGCTGGGCCTGGGCTACCTGATCGCCCAGCGCGTGGCAACCCCGCTGCAAAGGGCGGTCCAGGTCATCGAGCGGGTTGCCAGCGGGGATCTGAGCCAGGCAGTCATCCACCGGGGCACCGACGAGACAGCCCGGCTGCTGGCCGGCGTGGCTGCGATGCAGGGCTCGCTCTCG
>SBFU01000173.1 GCA_006227785.1 Burkholderiales bacterium | reverse complement strand
GTCATCATGGTCATGATGGCCATCGAGCGCATCGGCGCCGGCCTGGCCGCGCAGACCGGCATGATCGGCCCCATGTCCACCATCGCCATGGGTGTGCTGATTCTGGACGAACCGTTCAACGCCTGGATCCTGGCGGGCACGGTGCTGGTGGTGGCTGGTGTGTTTCTGGTCACCAGGGCCGGTGCCGCCGGCGGGCGCTAGCGACCTTCAAGCAATTTCAAGGAGACAGGAATGGACCTGGGTATCAGAGGCAAATGGGCGCTGGTCTGCGGCGCCAGCAAAGGCCTGGGGCTGGGCTGCGCGCAGGCGCTGGCCGCCGAAGGCGTCAACCTGGTCATGGTGGCACGTGGTGCCGATGCGCTGAACGCCTCGGCCGAGCGCATCCGTGGCGAGTCGCCGGGTGTGCAGGTGCTGCCCGTGGCCGCCGACATCACCACGCCAGAAGGCCGTGCGGCGACCTTCTCGGTGGCCGGCGGCCCCGGCACGGCCTTCGATATCGTGGTCACCAACGCCGGTGGTCCGCCGCCCGGCGACTTCCGCGACTGGGACCGCGAAGCCTGGATCAAGGCGGTCGACGCCAACATGCTCACGCCCATCGAGCTCATCAAGGCCACGGTCGACGGCATGGCCGGGCGCGGTTTCGGTCGCGTGGTCAACATCACCAGCAGCGCCGTGAAGGCCCCCATCGACATCCTGGGCCTGTCCAACGGCGCGCGCAGCGGCCTGACCGGCTTTGTCGCCGGCCTGGCGCGCAGCGGCATCGCAGCCAAAGGGGTCACCCTCAACAACCTGCTGCCCGGCAAGTTCGACACCGACCGCCTGCAGGCCACCCTGGCCAGTGCCGCCAGCAAGACCGGCAAGGCACTGGACGACGTCCGGGCCAGCCAGATGGGCCAGATCCCGGCCCGGCGTTTCGGCACCCCGCAGGAGTTCGGTGCCATCTGCGCTTTCCTGTGCAGCGTGCACGCGGGCTACATCAACGGGCAGAACATCCTGCCCGATGGCGGGCTGTACCCAGGGACGTATTGAGGGCCTGGCCGGGTCGTTGTGCAGGCAGCCTGGCTAGCGTGGCAGCGCAGGCCGTTGGGCCAGCCCATCCTCGATCAGGGTCTCATAGGCCGCCGCCCATCGCAGCAGCAGCGCATCGTGCCGCGGGCGGGCGATCAGTTGCAGACCCATCGGCCAGCGGCCGTTGGCGTGGAAGCCGGCCGGCACGCTGATGGCCGGGGCACCGGCCAGGGTGGCGTAGATGGTGCACTCCATCCAGCGGTGGTAGGTGTCCATGGCACGACCCCCGACCTCACGGGGCCAGCGTTGCTCGACCGGGAAAGGCCAGCACTGGGCGGCCGGCAAGGCAATCAGGTCGTGGTGTTCAAACGCCGCCAGCAACTGGTGCAGGAACGTGGTGCGAGCCTGGCAGGCCTTCTCAAAGCTGGCAAAGTCAAGCGCCTGCGCCTGGTCGTGCTCCCACAGGGCCTCGGGCTTGAGCTTCTCGCGCCCGCCCGGCAGCGCCAGCACAGCGGCCACGCGTGGTGCCGTGAGCGCCTGGCGCCAGACCAGCCAGGTCCGCCACAAGGCCTCGGGGTCAAACCCGGGCGCCAGCGGTTCCACACGGGCCCCGGCGCGGGCCAGGCGCGCCAGCGCCGATTCGCAGGCTGTCAGCACGCCGGGCTCGGTGGCCAGATGGCCTTGCAGATCGCCCCACCAGCCGATGCGCAGGCCCTGCAGCGGGCTGGCGTCGGCGGGCAGGCGCTCGGCCAGGGTGGCCAGCACCGGATCCGACCAGGACAGGGGAACGCGCGCGTCGTGCCCCGCCTGGGTGGCCAGCAGGCGGGTCAGGTCGCGCACGCTGCGCGCCAGTGGGCCCTCGGTGCCGAGCTGGCTGATCCACACGTCGGGCCCCGGGCCGAAGGGCACCAGGCCCTGGCTGGGTCGCAGGCCAAACAGGTTGTGCCAGGCGGCCGGGTTGCGCAGCGAGCCCATGAAGTCCGAACCGTCGGCCACCGGCAGCAGGCGCGCGGCCAGCGCGGCACAGGCGCCGCCACTGCTGCCGCCCGCGCTGACGTCCGGGTCCCAGGCGTTGCGGGTCAGTCCGAACAGCTCGTTGAAGGTGTGCGAGCCCAGGCCGAACTCGGGCACATTGGTCTTGCCGATCACGATGGCACCGGCCGCCCTGATGCGCGCTGCCATGATGCTGTCGCTGCGCGCGGTGTTGCCGGCCAGCAGGCGACAGCCGTAGGTGGTGGGCAGGCCCGCGGCAGCCGAGGTGTCCTTGATGGCGTGAGGCAGGCCATGCAGCCAGCCACGCGACTGGCCGGCGGCGATCTCCTGATCGCATCGCGTCGCCTCGGCCAGAAGGTCTTGTTCAGGCCTCAGGTTGACGATGGCATTCAACTGCGGGTTGAAGTCCCCGATCCGTTTCAGAAACGCCTGCATGACGTCATGGCACGAGACCCCGCGCGCATGGATGGCGGCTGACAGATCGCTGGCGTCCAGATCGGTGATGGAGCTGCTCACAATGGACTCCGGATGTTCAAGGGCATCAGCCACGTCGGGCGGACGACGACACCAGAATGCCTCCCACGATCAGCGCGAACCCGGCCGCGTGGTACAGGCGCGGGGCCTCACCCAGCAGCAGGGCAGACATGACCGCGGCAAAGAGGGGCGTGAGGTTGGAGAAGAACCCGGCCACCGCAGGCCCCACCCTTGCCACGCCGGCGCCCCAGCAGCGGTAGGCCAGCAGCGAAGGCCCGATGGCCACGTACAGAAGCGCCGCCACCAACGGCCAGCCCCACTGAATGCTGATCACCGCATCGGGCCCCGGCTGCGGCAGCAGCCACTCGCCACCCGTCATCAGGGCGGACCAGCCCAGACCGAACACCATCTGACCCAGCAGGAAGGCGGCCCAGTCGCTGCGGATATGGGGTGGGTAGCCGCCCGCAGGGGGCCGAACCAGCAGCCAGCTGTACCAAGCCCAGACCATGGAGGCGAGCAGCATCCAGCCGTCGCCCGGCACCAGCCGAACGCTGGCCAGTGTGTCCAGTTCACCCCGCGTCAGCACCACCGCCACGCCGGTCAGTGACATCAGCGCGCCCACGGCGGCCCGGCGCGAAACGGCGGCGCCGAAAAACAGGCGCCCCATCAACAACATCCAGACCGGCGTGCTGGCAGCCACCAGCGTCACGTTGATGGGGGTGGACGTCTTGAGGGCCAGGTACTGCAAGGCGTTGTACAGGCCCACGCCCAGAAGACCCAGCAGGGCAAAACGCCGCCAGTGGGGCCAAAGGCCGCTGCCCCGACGCAGCACCCAGCCAGCCAGCGGCAGCACGATGGCGAAGGCCAGCACCCAGCGCAGGAAATTCAGCGTGACCGGCGGAACAACTCCCTGCATCAGCCGGCCCACCACCGCATTGCCGGCCCACATCAGTGGCGGAATGACCAGCAGGGCGGCGGTGCTCCAGGTCAGGCGGTGGGTGGTGGGATCCGGCATGCCTGCACTGTAGCAACCCGGGCATGCCCTGAGGCAGGCGGGGTTCAAGCCGCTGTCGCGCACGCGAAAGCGCCGTTTCGTGGCAGCATCGGACATTGAGATTCCTGGTGCGCCCCCCGCGCGGACAACCCACCCTTCATGAGGAGACCCGAATGACCATCAGCAGCCGTACCGTGCGCATCCACGCCCATGGCGGACCCGAACAGCTCGTGCTCGACACGGTGGAGGTCGGTGATCCGGGTCCCGGGCAAGTGCGCATCCGCCACCATGCCATCGGCCTGAACTTCATCGATGTCTACCAGCGCAGCGGCCTCTATGCCCTGCCGCTGCCTCTGACGATGGGCATGGAAGGCGCTGGTGTGATCGAGGCGGTGGGTGAAGGGGTGACCCACCTGAAGGTCGGTGACCGTGCCGCTTATGCCGCCAACCCGCCAGGCAGTTACAGCGAAGTTCGCGTGATGCCGGCCATGAACGTTTGCCAGCTGCCCGATGCCATCGACTTCGACACAGGCGCGGCCATGATGCTCAAGGGCCTGACCGCCCAGTACCTGCTCAAGCGATGCAAGCCGGTCGAGGGTCTGGAGCCGGGTGATTTTGTGCTGTTCCACGCGGCCGCCGGTGGCGTCGGCCTGATCGCCTGCCAGTGGGCCCAGGCCTTGGGCCTGCGGCTGATCGGCACCGCCGGCTCGGATGAGAAGTGTGCCCTGGCGGCCGAACATGGCGCCGAGTTCACCATCAACTACCGGACCGAGAAATTCACCGAACGCGTCAAGGACATCACCGGGGGACGGGGCGTGAAGGTGGTCTACGACTCGGTGGGCAAGGACACCTGGGAAGGCTCTCTGGACTGTCTGCAGCCCTTCGGCCTGATGGTCAGCTTTGGCAATGCCAGTGGTCCGGTTGCGCCCTTTGCGCCGGGCATCCTGGGTCCCAAAGGCTCACTCTATGTGACGCGCCAGACCCTGTTCACCCACATCAGCAGCCGCGAGCGCACCCAGGCCATGGCCAACGACCTGTTCGATGTGGTGGGCAGCGGGCAGGTGAAGATCCGCATCGACCAGCGCTTCGGCCTGGCCGATGTGCGCAAGGCACACGAGAGCCTGGAAGCCAGGGCCACCACGGGCTGTACCGTGCTGCTGCCCTGAGCCGCCTTCTCAGGCCGCAGCGGTCTGACCCGGGGCCACTGCGCGCAAGGCCTGTTCCAGGTGCTGCACGGTGGCGTCCACATCGTGCCACTTGTCCAGCCCGAACAGGCCGACACGGAAGGTCTTGAACTCGGCCGTTTCATCGCACTGCAACGGCACGCCTGCGGCGGTCTGCAGGCCGGCCGCGAGGAATTTCTTGCTGTTCTGGATGTCGGGATCGGTCGTGTAGCTGACCACCACACCCGGCGCCTGGAAGCCCGGCGCGGCCACGCTGGGGAACCCGTGCCGCTCCAGCAGCGAACGGACGGCGCGTCCGAGGGCCACCTGCTCGTCGCGCACCCTGGCGTAGCCATAGGCCTCGGTCTCGGCCATGGTGTCACGCAGCCGCTGCAGTGCATCGGTCGGCAACGTGGTGTGGTAGGCGTGCCCACCGCCTTCGTAAGTCTCCATGATCTGCAGCCACTTCTTCAGATCCATGGCAAAGGTGGTGCTCTGGGTGGCGTCGATGGCCGCGCGGGCCCGTTCGCTGAGCATCACCATGGCACAGCAGGGCGAGCTGCTCCAGCCCTTCTGCGGTGCCGAGATCAGGATGTCCACGCCGGTGGCCTGCATGTCGACCCACATGGCACCCGAGGCGATGCAGTCCAGCACGAACAGGCCACCCACGGCGTGCACCGCATCGGCCACCGCCTGCAGGTAGTCGTCGGGCAGCATCATGCCGGCCGCCGTTTCCACGTGGGGCGCGAACACCAGTGCGGGCTTTTCCCGGGCGATGGCGGCCTTGACCTCATCAATGGGGCAGGGCACCCAGGGCGCCTGGGCACCGCTGCCCGTCTGCCGGGCCTTGAGCACCGTGTGGCTGGCCGGAATGGAGCCCATCTCGAAGATCTGCGTCCAGCGGTAGCTGAACCAGCCGTTGCGGATCACCATGACGTGCTGGCCGTGCGCGAACTGGCGCGCCACCGATTCCATGCCGAAGGTACCGCTGCCAGGCACCAGCACGGCCGAATGGGCGCCGTACACCCGCTTGAGCATGGCTGAAATGTCGGTCATCACGCCCTGAAAGCGCCTGGACATGTGGTTGAGCGCGCGGTCGGTGTAGACGACCGAAAACTCCAGCAATCCGTCGGGGTCGATGTGGGGCAGCAGTCCGGGCATGTCAATGTCTCCGAGTCAATGCGATTGGTGGCAGTCAGGTTAGCACAGGCCCGCCGACCCGGAAACCATTCCCGGACATTCCTGCTGCTGACATCGTCATTCCCGCGCCTGCCATCCTCATTCCCGTCGGCGCCATCGTCATTCCCGCGCACGCGGGAATCCACCCGGTCCCGGGTGAAGGCTGGATTCGGAGCAGCATCTGGACACCCGCCTTCGCGGGTGTGACGAGACCCATCACTTGCTGCGTCTGACCCGCAGGATCTCGTCCAGGATCAACGCCACCGCACCGGCGGTGATCGCCATGTCAGCCACGTTGAAGGCGGGGAAATGCCCGCCGGGGAAGAGGCCGGCCAGGAAGGACCAGTGGAAGTCCAGAAAGTCCACCACGTAGCCATGCACCACACGGTCGATCAGGTTGTTGCCGATCGCACCGGCCAGGATGCAGGCCAGGGCAAAGGAGAACAGCTTCTGGCTGGAATGGGAACGCAGCATCCAGAGCACAAAAATGGACACCACCGCGCTCAGGCCGATAAAGAACCAGCGCTGCCAGCCACCGGCGTTGGCCAGAAAGGAAAACGCCGCGCCGGTGTTGTGGGCCCGCACGATGTTGAAGAAGCTGGTGACGTAGGTGCTGTCGCCCAGCCGGTAGTGGCCGATGATCCACCACTTGGTCAGCTGGTCCACCAGCACGATGGCCAGCGCGAGCGCCAGCCAGTGCGCCATCGAGACCTTTTTGCCCGCCATCAGGCCACCGCCCTGGTTTCGCCGGCGCCGGTCCCGGCCGCTTCGGCCAGGTTGCTGACGCAGCGGCCGCACAGGCTCGGGTGGTCGGCATGGCTGCCCACGTCATCGGCGTAGTGCCAGCAGCGTTCGCATTTGGTGGCGGTGCTGGGCGTGACCGTGATCGCCAGTTCGCTGCCGTCGACCACGGTCACGCCCGAGGTGATGGTCACGAATTTCAGATCGGTACCCAGCGATCGCAGCAGGGCGGCGTCGTCGGCGCCCGCCGTGATGGTCAGGGTGGCCTGCAGCGAGGCGCCCACCTGGCCGGCAGCCCGCAGATCCTCAATGGCCTTGTTGGCTGCATCCCGGATGGTGCGGATGCGCGCCCACTTGGCCAGCAGGGCTTCGTTGGGGGAGGGCAGGGCCGAGAAGGTCTCGAAGAAGATCGAACCTTTTGTCTGGTCCTTGGCGAACACGGCCCAGGCTTCCTCGGCGGTGAAGCTGAGGATGGGTGCCATCCAGCGCAGCATGGCATGGGTGATCTGGTGCAGCGCAGTCTGCGCCGATCGGCGGGCCAGCGACTTGGGTGCGGTGGTGTAGAGCCGGTCCTTGAGCACATCGAGGTAGAACGCGCCCAGGTCTTCCGAGCAGTACACCTGCAGCTTGCTGACCACCGGGTGGAATTCGTAGACGTCGAAGTGCTTCAGGATCTCGGCCTGGAGCTCGCTGGCCCGGGCCAGTGCGTAGCGGTCGATTTCCAGCATCTGGTCCTGTGGCACGGCGTCGGTGACCGGGTCGAAATCGACCGTGTTGGCCATCAGGAAGCGCAGCGTGTTGCGGATGCGGCGGTAGGCGTCCACCACGCGGGCCAGGATCTTGTCGTCGATGTTCAGGTCGCCCGAGTAGTCGGTCG
>SBFU01000485.1 GCA_006227785.1 Burkholderiales bacterium | reverse complement strand
GCGCCAAAAAGGTAGACGGTGTCGCCGACGCACTCGTGAAATCGCTTGAACAGGCGCGCCAGCTCGACGGGTTCGAGGTGCTTGGCCCACTGGCGCACCGGTTCCAGCCGGATACACATCACAGAAGCCTCCGGGCAGAAACGGCTCTGCTGTCCCTCCGCTTCACCGGGCCATTGTTCGCTCAGGGCCGTCGCCAGCCGCTGCTCATATTCGTCACCGAGCACACGCGCCTGTTCACGCAGGGCATGGTCGATGGCGCCCCGAAGCTGCAAATCCTGCAGCGCGGCGCGGGTGGCGTTGCGATTGAGTTGGGCGGTGACCGCATCCAGCAGTTCATCGGCCCTGAAGGGTTTGCCGATGTAGTCATCGGCCCCCTTGGCCATGGCCAGGCGGACATCCCTGCGCTCTTGCAGCGTGGTGAGCAGGATCAACGGTGTCAGCGCCAGCTCCTGATCGCCGCGAACCCGGTCAAGCAGCTCGATGCCGGTCATGCCGGGCATGTTGACGTCACTGATGACCACATCGGGCCGGTAGCTGCGCAGGGCTGACCAGGCGCCGATTCCGTCTTCGGACTGCACCACATCGTGGCCGCTGCGCTCCAGCACCGCAGCCAGCAGCCGGCGGGTGCCCATGTCGTCTTCGGCAACCAGAATCAGCGCCATGACCGGTGGTCTCCTGGTGTCATGGGCTGCATGCTAGATGGCGATGGTCACCTGTTCGGCAAAAAGTGGGTGCCTGCGCGACAAAGCGTGACCGATTGCCGGCGCGTGTTGTCAGCGGATGTCGATGCTGAACTTCCAGTCGGTCTTCTGCCAGGCGTGGACCTCTTCACCCAGCAACCAGGCCGACTGCGGGTAGCGCCGTGCCCAGCCCGGGTTCGTGCTCAGCTTGAAGGCGCCCGACTTGTAGCTCAGCCTGACCGATTCGTGTTCCGGCATGCGCCGCGCATGGCACAGCATGACCGCCAGCCGCAGGCAGAGCAACTGCTTGGCGAACAGCTCGTCAGTCAGGGCCGCACCCAGCTTTCGGAGCTTGCCTCGCTGACCCAGCACCAGCTGACTCATGCGGTGCAGCTCTGGCAGGGAAAAGCCGGGCGCGTCCACGTTGTCCAGAATGTAGGCGCCATGGTGGTAGGAGCGGTCGTGCGAAATGTGGGTGCCGATCTCGTGCAGGCGGGCGGCCCAGGCCAGCTTTTGCGAATAGCGCTCATTCTGGGCATCGACCGCTGCCACCTGGGCAAACAGGGCGGTGGCCACCGTGCTCACCCGCTGTGCCTGGGCCTCATCGATGGAGAAGCGGGACGCCAGCCATCCCACGGTACGCTCACGAACATCACCGCCATCCGACACCCGATCGATCAGGTCGTAAAGTGCACCCTGGCGCAGGGCTCCCTGAGCCGGGACCATCTGCTGGATGTCGAACAGGTCGAAGATGGCGCTGAGGACGCCCACGCCGCCGGCGATCACGGGTCGCCTGTCATCCTTGAGACCTTCAATCCGCAACTGCTCCACGTTGCCGGCCTTGACCATCCTGTCAATCAGCCAGTCCAGCCCGGATCGGGTCACCACACCGCTGGCCCAGCCGTTGCTGCCCAGGATGTCCGCCACGGCACCCACCGTGCCCGAGGAGCCATAGGCGGCCGTCCACTCGGAAGGCGGAAAGGTGTCCAGAGCCTCGTCCAGCACCGCCTTGGCTGCAACTTCCGCCGTTTTCATGGCCGACATGGTCACCTGGCCGCGCGGAAAGTACTTGCCCGACCAGGCCACGCTGCCCAGCCGATAGGACTCCATGCGCAGGGCCTGATAACCCTGGCCCAGGATCATTTCGGTGGAGCGCCCGCCAATATCCACCACCAGGCGGCGTTCATCGGACTGTGGCAGCAGGTGAGACACCCCCTGGTAGATCAGACGAGCTTCTTCCTGCCCGGATACCACCTCAATGGAAAAGCCCAGCACCGCCTGGGCCCTGGACAGGAATTCGTCGCGGTTGCGTGCTTCCCGAAGCGTCTGGGTGGCCACGGCGCGCACCTGCTGCTTCTTGAAGCCCTGGATGCGCTCGGCAAAGCGGGCCAGGCATTCCCAGCCCCGTTCCATGGCGGCCGGGCTCAGGTTCTTGTCGTCGTCCAGGCCACTGCCCTGGCGGACGGTTTCCTTGATGTATTCGACCCGCTCGATGTGACCTGAGTGGTAGCGACCGATTTCCAGCCGATAGCTGTTGGAGCCGAGATCGATCGCGGCCAAAAGCGTTCCATTTTGCATCGTGAGATGGCGGCCCGCTTGGCCCGCCCGGTTCGGGAATACGGATTGAAGCCGGATTGTGACGCATCACAGACCCATTCCTGCACCAGAGACGGCGTTGATGGGCCGGGCACGGCCAATTGTGACGCACCGGAATCTGTCACACGCATGTCACATTGGCTGCCTAGAGTCGCTCCTGTTCCTTCCAACCCCTACATGAGGACTCTGATGAACACGAAACGCACCCTGCTCAAGACCGTGGC
>SBFU01000244.1 GCA_006227785.1 Burkholderiales bacterium | reverse complement strand
CCACACCGCGCGGGGAATCGTCGCGGCCGGCGCCCCTTGAACGCCGGCGGCTTCCATCTCAGGGTCGGGAAACCCGATGGCACAGACCAGGGCCGCGACCAGCATCACCGCACCGAAGATGACGAACAGCATGTAACCGCCCGCTTCAGCGATGGCCTTGGGCGAGGCGCCCAGGAACAGCACCGCGAACACCCCGAGGCCGACGCCCACGATGGCGAACCTCAGATGCGGGTTGGCGCTGCGGGCAATGGTGCCATGGGTGGCGCTGAGTGCCGCCCCGACGGCAAGACCGCCGATTGCATGCAACGCGGCCATGGTGGTGTAGTCCAGCGGCTGGGACAGCACACCAAAGCAGGTGGCTGCGATGGCGTAGCCGCTGGCAGCCACCCAGCGCGCCTTGACGCGCTGGAATCGCGAGGCCAGGAAGACGCTGGACATCACGGCGCCGATCAGAAAAAGCGTGGCCAGGCCACCCGCCTGCTGGGGGTCGAGCTTGTAGTGCTGGATCAGGGTGCCAACCCAGACAGGCAGCGCGACGAGGTCGACCATGCCGGCGCAGTGCGCGACGATCAGGGTCAAGTGGCCGAGGGTGCTGGTGGAGCGGGTGGTCATGGGGCCTCCTGCCGAGCCGCCTCAAAGAAGGCCTTCGCCCCCCCGGGGGGCAGCGAGAAAACGAAGTTTCGAGCGTGGGGGTTCATGGAATCTCCGGTTCAGATGGGTTGTGCCAGTGCCATGAGCGAGTCGCGCATGATCTGGGCGTGTTCGGCCTTGTCGCCACCGGCGATCTCGATCTCGCCGAGTCGGGCAGAGTTCTCCACCACCATGCGGCAGCGCTCCCATCGCCGCTGCTGGAACGCATCCAGGGCGTCGGTGATCTGGGATGCGCGGCCGACTTCCTCTGCCAGCACCAGCGCATCCTCGATGCCGATGCAGGCGCCCGAGGCCAGGTGCGGGGTGGTGGCGTGCACCGTGTCGCCGATCATCACCACGCGGCCCTTGAACCAGGGGCGCTGCATCAGAAGCCCTTCGAGAGGTCGGAAGACAATGCTGGAGTCAGGACCGATCTGCTCCCGGATGGCCTGCACCACCGGATTCGGGAAGTCGGCCAGCAGGTCGCGCAAACGATGCGAAAAGGTCGCGGGATCGACGTGGTCGTTGGTCGGGCGCGGTTCGGTGACGAACAGGTACATCTCCGTCCTGGAGACCGGGTTCACCCCGGGCTTGATGCGCGGCCCCATCCAGATCACGCAGGTGTCGATCTCGGGTGGTCTGGGCAGCACGGCGCGCCAGACCGCCTGGCCGCTGTACTGGGGTCTTGGCGCGTCCGGGAACACCGTTTCACGCACTTTGGAGTACAGGCCGTCGGCACCGATCACCAGGTCGTAGCGCTGCCGGCTTCCGTCGGTGAAACCCACCTCGACGCCCTCGGCGTCCTGCTCGATGGCGCTGAAGGTGCACCCGAGCCGGACATTCGTGCCGCTGGCCCGGGTCGCATCGGCCAGGATGCGCGCGAGCACAGGCCGCATGATGGCGCCCCCGCCAGGTACGTCGGGGCCGGCCAGGCGCGGGGTCGGCACTTCGGCCACCTGCGGTCCGTGCGGCAGGCAGATGCGCACGCCGTCGGCGGCGCTCCCGTGCTCCAGGAAGGCATCCAGAATGCCCAGCTGACGGAAGGCGCGCAGCGTCGCTCCGCCCAGACTGATGCCCGCGCCATAGCTGCGCCAGCCGGGATCGATCTCGACCAGATCGACATCGATGCCCTGCTTGCGCAGTTCGATGGCCGCCGCCATGCCCGAGAAGCCGCCGCCGACAATGAGGATTCGTTTCGTTTTCATGATGTTGTGGTGCTGTGGGGTTGAGCCGTCATCTGAATGGTCCCGTCTTCCTGGATCTGCAGGTCAACAGGTGTGAGCGAATCGCCGACGCAAGGACCCAGGGTGCACTTTCCGGTGTCGACTTCGAACAATGCCCCATGCGCAGCGCAAACGATGCGGTCACCGGCGGCGTTGAGGTAGGCGTTCTTGCGCCAGGCCAGGGCTGTGCCGTAGTGCGGGCATGCATTGACCCAACCCCACACCTGCCGTCCGTGTCGCACCAGGAAGACAGTGTCATGCCCGGCGGCCTGCGGGTCAAAGCCCCGCGAACCCCGGTCGGGCAGATCGTCCAGATGACAAAGTCGCACGGTCATGCACTTCAATGCTTCGCGCCAGGCGGAGGACCCGAGGGCGCCCACGCCTGCCGGTACTGGAACAGGAAGGATTGCGAGGTGTCAGCCCCCATGGGTGCCTCGCGCGCGATCCAGCTGTCGTCGTGCAGGTCCATGTCGGCGTCGTATTCGACATTGCAGCCCATGGGCGATTTGAAATACCAGAACCAGTTGCTGCCAAAGAGGTGCCGACCCGGGCCCCAGAAGCTTTCGTAGCCCTTTTCGACGAAGCGGCGCCCGGCCAGCATCAACTCGGTCGGGCCGCCCATGTGGAAAGTGAAGTGCTCACAGCCCT
>SBFU01000270.1 GCA_006227785.1 Burkholderiales bacterium | reverse complement strand
GCCGGCACGCGGGTGGCCCTGCGCAGCCAGATGCGCGGAAAGAACACATCGGCCTGGGCTGCCAGGCCGCACATGTCCAGCGGACGCGCAGGGGCGTCCCTGAACCACAGGCGCGACAGGCTGCCGCTGCCGCTGCCGTCCCATTCGCTGGGAATGGCGCCTTCGATCGGCCGCATCTCGTAGCGGCGGATCCACTCGACCGGGCTGGGCACGGCATAGGGAGCCACCTCCTGCGGCGCCAGCACCTGGGGTATGGGTTCGTCATCCACACTCCAGGTGTCGCGGCGGGCTGCCGTCACGGCCGAGGCGGTGACCACCACCTGCGGCTGGCCCGACGCGTCGCTCTGGGTGAGCGAGACCACCCAGTGCTGGGTCGAGCGGTTGGTCCGGACCGGCTGCACGCTCAGTTCAAATGCGCCATCGGCCACCGCCGCACAGAAGTTCACCGTCAGTGACAAGGGCTCACCCAGCAGCGCCGGGTGCTGCATGACGCCGTTGAGCACCGCAGCGGCCGTGATGCCACCGTAGGGCCCGATCATGTTGGCATAGGCCGGCGAGGTGGCACCGGTGTAGATGCCATCACCCGTGGCGGTCAGCGCAATGGCCTGGTCGAAGACGTGTGTGCTCATGCAGCCAGTGTGCCGAGAGCCGGCGCCACACGCAGTCCTGCGCGTGACGCTGGGGTCGTCAGACCCTTTCGAATACCCCTGCAGCACCCTGCCCCATGCCCACGCACATCGTGACCATGCCGTACTTCTTGTTGTGCCGCTTGAGCGCGTGCACGACAGTGGCCGACCGGATGGCGCCGGTGGCACCCAGCGGGTGACCCAATGCGATGGCGCCGCCCATGGGGTTGACCTTGGCCGGGTCCAGGCCCAGGGTGTTCACCACCGCCAGCGACTGCGCCGCGAAGGCTTCGTTCAGTTCGAACCAGTCGATGTCATCCTGCTTCAGGCCGGCGTACTTCAGCGCGGCCGGAATCGCCTCCACCGGCCCGATACCCATGATGTGCGGCGGAACCCCCCGGCTGGCGTAGCTGACGAAACGGGCCAGCGGCGTCAGGTTGTAGCGCTTGAGCGCTGCCTCGCTCACCAGGATCAGCGCACCCGCGCCGTCGCTGGTCTGCGAGCTGTTGCCGGCCGTGACCGAACCCCGTGCGGCGAACACGGTGCGCAGCTTGGCCAGACCCTCCAGCGTGGTGTCGGGTCGAGCGCCTTCGTCCAGGCTGACGGTGCGTTCGGTGACCGACACCTCGGCCGTTGCCAGGTCGACGCTGCGCTCCTGCACGGTCACCGGGGTGATCTCGTCGCTGAACTCGCCGTTCTTCATGGCGATCACGGCGCGCTGGTGCGACTGCACCGCAAACGCGTCCTGCGCGTCGCGGCTGACCTTCCACTGCTGCGCCACCTTCTCGGCTGTCAGGCCCATGCCGTAGGCAATGCCGTAGCTTTCGATGTCGTCGGTGTTGCGGAAGATGGCGGGTGAGAGGCTGGGGCTGTTGCCCATCATGGGCACCATGCTCATGCTCTCGGTACCGGCGGCGATCATCACGTCGGCCTCACCCACGCGGATGCGGTCGGCTGCCATGGCCACGGCCGACAGGCCCGAGGCGCAGAAGCGGTTGACCGTGATGCCACCCACGCTGTTGGGCAGACCCGCCAGGATGGCGCCGATGCGCGCCACATTCAGGCCCTGCTGCGCTTCAGGAATGGCGCAACCGGCGATCACGTCTTCCACGGCCTTGGGGTCCAGGTTCGGCACCTGGGCCATGGCCGAGCGCAGCGCGTGGGCCAGCAGGTCGTCCGGACGCAAGTGTTTGAAGGACCCCTTGTGCGAACGGCCGATGGGCGTGCGCGTGGCGGCGACGATGTAAGCGTCTTGAATCTGTTTGCTCATGCTTGTTTCCTGTTGCGTCTGTTTCAGCGCGTACGCGGGCCGGAGGGAATCCAGGCCCAGACAAATTCACATTCCACCGGCTCGACACCGGCCTCGTCGGTCACGACCACTTGCACGCGGACTTCGCCCTTCTCGCTGGCCTGCATGGCCACCTGCTGCTCGGGCGTGAGGTGCGCCACCGCCCGCAGCCCGCCCGTGGCGCGCTTGCGAAAGGCCATCTTCAATTCCTTGGCCAGGGGCAGGCAGTCGTCGCGCACATTCATGCCCACGACCATGCCAGTGGCCGTCTCGGCCAGCAGGTTCATGGCCGAGGCGTGCACACCCTGAATGTGGTTCTGCACCCGGCGGCGGTTGGCCAGGGCCACCTCCACACGCTCGGGCGTCATCTGCACGAAGTCCAACCCGGCGGTGCCGGTGAAGGGCACTGCCCGGCGCAGCACGCGGTTGCGCACCCAGGGCCGCATGAAGGCCGGCAGACCCGAGAGACGGGCGAGCTGGCGCTGCATGCGGTTGCCGGCGGGGGCGCTGTGGCGGGTCATGGTGTCCACGATCGTTGGCGACCGCTGGCTCAGTTGCGCACCGGCTTGCCGGTCTGCAGCATGCCCATGATGCG
>SBFU01000277.1 GCA_006227785.1 Burkholderiales bacterium | reverse complement strand
TCTCCATCAGCTCCGGCGTCAAGGAGGCCGACTACGCGGTCATCGACCGCCTGGCCGCCGATGGCGTGGGCGCCGACTACATCACCATCGACATCGCCCACGGCCACGCCGAGAGCGTGCGCAAGATGATCGAGCACATCAAGCACAGGCTGCCGCAGGCCTTCGTGATCGCAGGCAACGTGGCCACGCCCGAAGCCGTCATCGACCTGGAGAACTGGGGCGCCGATGCCACCAAGGTCGGCGTCGGTCCGGGCAAGGTCTGCATCACCAAACTCAAGACCGGTTTCGGCACCGGCGGCTGGCAGCTCTCTGCCCTCAAGTGGTGCGCCCGCGTGGCCACCAAACCGATCATCGCCGACGGTGGTATCCGGCATCACGGCGACATCGCCAAGAGTGTGCGCTTCGGCGCCTCCATGGTCATGATCGGCTCGCTGTTCGCAGGCCACGAAGAATCGCCGGGACAGACCGTGGAAGTCGACGGCAGGCGATACAAGGAGTACTACGGCTCGGCCAGCGACTTCAACAAGGGCGAATACAAGCATGTCGAGGGCAAGCGCATCCTGGAGCCCATCAAGGGCCTTCTGGCCGACACCCTGCGCGAAATGCAGGAAGACGTGCAAAGCTCGATCAGCTACGCCGGTGGCACCCAGCTGGCGGACCTGAAGAAGGTCAACTACGTGATCCTGGGCGGCGAGAACGCCGGCGAGCACCTGTTCATGTGAGGCGTCTCAGCCCAGCTGGCGCGCGGCATTGAGCAGCAGCAGCAACCCGCTGAGCACCAGCAGACCGGCGATCGCGCGGCGCAGGACGGCCACCGGCAGGTGCGACGACAGGCGGTGACCGAGCACCACCGCCAGCACACCGGCCGGCAGCAGCCACGCCAGACGCCACCACAGCAAGGTCGAGGAAAGCCGCCCTTCAAGGGTCATCATGCCCAGCACCGCCAGGGCCACCACCGTCATCAACGCCGGTGTGCTGGCGCGCATGGCCGGTGCGGGCACCCGCGCACGCGCCATCCAGGCCAGCACCAGTGGGCCGGCTGTGCCGAACATGACCTGCACCAGCCCGACACCCAGCCCATGCAGATGCCCCACCCAGGCCGCGGCTGGCCCGGCCACGGTCACGCCGCGCCAGGCCCGCTGCCCGACCCACACCACGTACAGGCCCAGCAGCACCAGCGGCCAGCTGCCAGGGTTCAGGCGCCAGATCAGCAGCCCGGCAACAGCCCCGACGAGCATGCCCGGCAGCAAGGCCTTGAGCACATCCCACCGCACCTGGTGCCAGTTCAGTCGCCCCATCAGGGCAGAGGCCACCACGTCGATCAGCAACACCAGCGGCACCACCTCGGTCAATGGCCAGCGCCACGCCAGCAACGGGACGATCACCAGCGCCGACCCGAAACCGGTGATGCCCAGCACCAGGTAACCCAGCACCACCGAGGGCAGCGCCCAGGCCAGCTCGGCCGCGCTCATCCCCCGAACCCCGGGCGCCGCGTCATGGTGCGGTGGTCAGGCGCGCAGCAAGCCCATGGCCAGCCGGTGCAGGCGGTGGCGCGGGTCCACCAGGGCCTCCAGCACGCTGAAGTGGTTCAGACCCGGCAAGGCCTCACAGACCGGCACCAATTGCCGGCCCCAAGCCTGGCGCAACAGGCCGTTCTGACGCAGGAACTCGCTGCTCTCGTCTGCCCCGGCAACGCAGGTCAGGGTACCCCGAACGTGACCGCCCTCTTCGCTCAGGGGCGGGGCGGCAAACCCGGCCGGGCTGGCCATCTTCACCTGCGCCGGGGTGAGCTTCAGTGAGTCGCGGACAAAGGGTGTGTGGCGCAGCGGCTCCAGATCGAACAGGCCTGAGATGGACAAGGCGTTGCGCACCACCGAACCCGGCAGGTCCGCTCCCACCAGAGGCCATCGGGCCGACAGCAACATGGCCGCCAGGTGTCCGCCAGCCGAATGACCGGCCACGGTGATCCTGCGCGGATCGCCCCCATGGACGGCGATGTGCCGGTGCACCCAGGCCAGTGCCCGGACCATTTGCAGGCAGATGTCGGGCACGGTGACGGCCGGGCAAAGGGCATAGTTGGGCACCACCACACAGACACCCTTGCGGGCGAACGCAGCCGCCACAAAACTGTGGTCGGCCTTGTCCAGGCTGCGCCAGTAGCCGCCATGAATGAACACCAGCACCGGTGCGAGGCCGGGTTGTCGCCTGCCCTGGGCCGGAAAGACATCAAGGGTCTCGCCAGCCTCCACACCATAGGCCAGGTCCAGCAGGCTGGGCAGCTCGCGTCGCGCGCGGGCCGAGTCCGCGGCCCAACGTTCGAAGTGCGCCGCGTGCCCGGGCACCAGGGCGCGGTTGTTGTACTGGCTGTCCAGCCAGGCCGGATCGGTGGGCGTGTGCACGGTGGTCATCGAAACATTGTGTCACGCTCCCGTGGACCCCATGGCGCGACCAGGCGTGGTCCAGATCGGCGAAATCATGTATTCTGTATACGGAGTGCAAAAAACCATGGC
>SBFU01000414.1 GCA_006227785.1 Burkholderiales bacterium | reverse complement strand
CACATCGAGGCGGCTGGTGGTGTGGCTGAACAGGTAGTGGCGCATGCCGCTGAGGACCACCTCGAACACCGCCAGCGCTGCCAGCGCCAGGGCCAGCACATCCAGCGTCGACAGGCTCTGGTGCGTGAGCACCTTGTCGATGACCACCTGAAACACCAGCGGCGTCATCAGCGCAAACACCTGCACGAACAGCGAGGCCAGCAGCACCTCGCCCAGCAGGGTGCGGTACTTCTTCATGGCCCGGATGAACCAGCCCACCCCGAACTTCTCCTGCACCCCCTGCACCTGCGGGTCAGACGCCAGACGCCTGCGGGCGTCAACCCACTGCCCGTCCCACAGGGCCTCGAACTGCTCCCTGCCCAGGCGCTGCGCCGACACCTCACCCTGGCGCTGCACCACCGCACCGGTGTCCTCGAAGCCGCCGGCCACCGCCAGCGTCCCGTCCTTCAGGCTCACCACCACCGGCTGGCGCAGCCGGGTCAGGGTCGCCCAACGACCCTTGGCCACCTTGGCCTCGAAGCCCAGCTCCTGCAAGGCCTGGGTGAACTGGGCCAGGCCAAACGGTTCGGCCGCGTCCAGCCAGCGATGGCGCAACTGGTCCGCGTCCAGGGGCATGTCGTGCAACTGCGCATACAGACGCAACAGCCCGATGGCCGCTTCAGAAGAGGCCATCGGCTGCGGGGGCGATGCCGCCACTGTGGCTGCTGTCATGGAGATTCCTTCCTGATGTGGGTGTTGGCACGCGCGTGTGCCGGTTTGAAGTAGTTCTGCCCGCAGGAGCGGTAGCCCGCATGCGTCATGAAGCGGTCAAACCGCTCCATGTCGATGGCCACGCTCATGTTGATGTTGATCTCGGTCACCTGCCGGTTCAGGGCCCAGCGCTCGAACGCCATCAGCAGCTTGGCCGCGGCGCTGCTGCCCCGGTGTTCGGCCAGCACATAAAAAAACTGGTCCTGCGCGATGAACGCCTGGGTGAAGAACAAGGGCAGCACATAGCCGCCCAGCATACCCACCACACCGGCCGACGCCCGCTCGGCCAGCAGAATGCACCGCCCCTTCGGGTCCTTGAGGGTGCCGGCGATCAGCTCGCGCAGTTGCGATTCCTGCAGTGGATAGTGTGCAAACCGCGACTCGGCGTGCATGGCCCTGGCCATTTGCAGCAACACCGCCTCATCGCTGGCCTGCGCCAGTCGTATCTTCATCGGGTCTCTCCCTGGGCTGGAATCAGGCCGGCACGGCCAGCGCCTCGTCGGCAGGGGTCGCCGTTGTCGTCGGCGCCACCTCAATCCGGGCGTCGCCACCGCTGTCGGCCACCGCCACCGCACCCGAAGACAGGCTCACGTCCTGCATGTCCACAAAGGCCAGCGGCTCCGTGGGCACCGTCTGTGTGGTCACCATCTGCACGAAGGCATCGGCCTGCTGCTCGATGGTGGGTACCGGCGGAGCAGAGGCAAGCTCTTGAGTTCCGGCGTCTTGAGTTCCGTCGATCGCATCGGTCGCATCGTCCCCACCGATCGTGTCTTCACCTTCAGCACCCGCCCCCCCTGCGGTTACGGGCACAACCCCGTCAGCGAGCTCGTCCTGCACCCAGTCGGGCAAGGGCACGTCTTCACCGGCAAACATCACATCCCCCGCGGTCAGGGTGGTGCCATCCTCGCGCGTGAGCGTGGTGGTGCCAAAGACCACGTTGCCGTTGTTCATGTGCGCCTGCCCTTCGCGCGTGAGCGAGACCTCGGCAATGCCCAGGCTCTCCAGCGTCTGGAATTCGCCCTCGTCCTGCACCCGGTTGCCATTGGCATCCTGCAGCAGACCCAGGCGCTGCCACTGCTCGTCGGCCGCGCTCAGCACCCCGTCGCCGTTGCTGTCAAGAGCCGCCAGGCCCTCCAGGTCGGTGCGGGCACCCGGCTGGTAGCCAGCGAAGCTGATCTCCCCGCGCTGGTTGATCAGGCCGTCGCCGTTGGCGTCGAAGGCCAGCAGGGCGTCGGTGCTGGCCACCCAGCCGATCTGCTCGCGCCATCCGTCGCCATTGATGTCTGCAAACAGGTCCGACTCGTCCGGTCGGATCAGGTCGATGCCATCCGAGCCGGTGTCCACCACCACCGGCAGGCAGCCGCCACCACCCGAACGCCATGGCACATGGGTCGCCTGGATCGGTTCGGAGGTGGTCGAAAGACCCCGACTGTCCGTGACGGTGATGGAGAAGTAGTCGACTCCGCTGTAGGTGTTGCCACGAATGGAGATGTACTGCCAGCCGGCGTACGCAGCTCCCGTGCCCCTGAAATCGTTGACAAAGTAGTTCTCGCGACCGCCGTTGGGCATGTTGGGGTCGACACCGGGCGCGCCGATGGTCGAGGCGCTGGCCCAGAAGTCCCCCAGTGTGGCCGTGTCGGCCAGCCCCTGCAACTGCATGTGATCCAGTCCGGCAGGCGCGGAGAGGTCAACCACCTCGCCGATAAAGGCCACGCCGTGCTGCGGTTGATTCAAGACGTTGATCGTGAACGTCAGGGCATCTCCATCCGGG
>SBFU01000128.1 GCA_006227785.1 Burkholderiales bacterium | reverse complement strand
GACATGAGCACCATCCGCCAGGAAGACCTGATCGAATCCGTCGCTGCCGCGCTGCAGTACATCAGCTATTACCACCCGGCCGATTACATCCAGCATCTGGCCCGCGCCTATGAACGTGAGCAGAGTGCCGCGGCCAAGGACGCGATCGCCCAGATCCTCACCAACTCCAAGATGAGCGCCTTTGGCCACCGGCCCATCTGCCAGGACACCGGCATCGTCAACGTCTTCCTCAAGGTGGGCATGAACGTGCGCTGGGAAGGCTTCACCGGCAGCCTCGAAGACGCCGTCAACGAGGGCGTGCGCCGTGGCTACAACCACCCGGACAACCAGTTGCGCGCCAGCGTGGTGGCCGACCCGCATTTCGCTCGCAAGAACACCAAGGACAACACGCCTGCGGTCATCTTCACCGAGATCGTGCCTGGGGATACGGTGGACGTCACGGTGGCCGCCAAGGGCGGCGGTTCGGAGAACAAGTCGAAGATGATCATGATGAATCCCAGCGACTCCCTGGTGGACTGGGTGCTCAAGACGGTGCCCACCATGGGCGCCGGCTGGTGCCCACCCGGCATGCTGGGCATCGGCATTGGCGGCACCGCCGAGAAGGCCGTGCTGCTGGCCAAGGAAAGCCTGATGGACGACCTGAACATGTACGAGCTGCAGGCCAAATCCGCCCGCGGCGAGAAGCTTGATCAGGTCGAGGAACTGCGCCTGGAACTGTACGAGAAGGTCAACGCGCTGGGCATCGGCGCCCAGGGCCTGGGCGGACTGACCACCGTGCTGGACGTCAAGATCAAGATGTACCCGACCCACGCCGCCTCCAAGCCTGTGGCCATGATTCCCAACTGCGCCGCCACACGCCATGCGCACTTCGTGATGGACGGCTCCGGTCCGGTCTATCTGGAAGCACCCAGCCTGGACCTGTGGCCCAATGTGAACTGGACGCCCGACACCGAGAAGAGCCAGCGCGTGGACCTGAACACCCTGACCAAGGAACAGGTGGCCAGCTGGAAGCCGGGCCAGACCCTGCTGCTCAACGGCAAGATGCTCACCGGCCGCGATGCCGCGCACAAGCGCATCCAGGACATGCTGGCCAAGGGGGAACAACTGCCGGTGGACTTCACCAACCGCGTCATCTACTACGTCGGTCCGGTCGATCCGGTGCGCGACGAGGTGGTGGGACCGGCCGGCCCGACCACCGCCACCCGAATGGACAAGTTCACCGACATGATGCTGGAGAAGACTGGCCTGATCGCCATGATCGGCAAGGCCGAGCGAGGACCCGTGGCCATCGAGTCCATCAAGCAGCACAAGTCGGCCTACCTGATGGCGGTGGGCGGGGCCGCCTACCTGGTGTCCAAAGCCATCAAGGGCGCCAAGGTGGTGGGCTTCGAGGACCTGGGCATGGAGGCCATCTACGAGTTCGACGTGGTCGACATGCCGGTCACCGTGGCTGTGGATTCGGGGGGTACCAGTGCCCACATCACCGGTCCGGCCGAGTGGGAGAAGCGCATCGCCAGCGGTGAGTTCAAAGGCATTGCGGTGACCAGCGCTTGAAGCGTGTCGGCGTCTGGGACAGTGGCGTCGGTGGCCTGAGTGTGCTTCGGGCCTTGCTGGACGAGCTGCCCGAGGTCCAATTCGTCTATGTCGCCGACGGCGCCTTTGCGCCTTACGGCGGACACAGCGCCGACACGATCATCGCGCGGGCCCTGGGCATCACCCAGGCCTTGATCGATGCGTCTGAACTGGATGCCATGGTCGTGGCCTGCAACACCGCCACGGCGGGTGCCATCGACGCTTTGCGCGCCCGCCACGACCGGCTGCCCGTGGTCGGGGTGGAGCCAGCCCTGCGGCCGGCAGCGCAGTCCACACGCACAGGCCATGTGGGTGTGCTGGCCACCCGCGGCACCCTGACCAGCCCACGCTACGCCGGCCTGCTCGCCCGCATGGAGGCCGCCTATCCGCACGTGCGCTTCACCAGCCAGGCGTGTGAAGGGCTGGCCGACGCCATCGAACAAGACGACCTGCCCCAGATCCAGAGGCTCTGCGAAGTGGGTTGGCGTTCGCTGGGGCAACAATCGCCCGGATCGGCACCGATTGACCAGTTGGTGCTCGGTTGCACCCACTACCCCTTTGCGCGGCCCCAGCTGGAGGGGCTCTGTGGGCCGGGGGTGCATCTGATCGATCCGGCCGAAGCCGTGGCCCGTCAGACCCGCAACGTCCTGGGTCTGCCGGCGCCCGGCCCCGTCGTGTCGCCTCGCACTGCCCCGGTCGAATGGCTGGACACAGGTCATGCGTTCAACCTTGCCCGCGCCGCACGGCGCTGGATCACCCCTGATGCACAGGTGCGGGTCCTGCCGATCTGACCCCCCGGCCGCCAGCGGCTTCAGACCGGCTCCCTGACGCGCCGGGTCCACAAACAGCGCCGCGTGTGTGACAGGCTCCACAGTCTGGCGCCCGACCATGGTCAAAACAATCCCTTTTCAGTACATTGATGCAAGAACGCTTCGGCAAACCTGCCATCACCCACGAAAGGACATACGCATGGCCAACAAGAAGATCGAGGATGTGGAGGGCATCGGTCCCGCCATCGGGGACAAGCTGCGCGCTGCAGGTATCAAGGACACCGACAGCCTGCTGGCCCGCTGCAAGACACCGGCGCAGCGGAAGTCGCTGGCCAAGGAAAGCGGCCTGACCTACAAGCAGGTGCTGAAGTTTGCCAACATGGTCGACCTGTACCGCATCAACGGTGTCGGGTCGGAATACGCCGAACTGCTGGAAGCCGCTGGCGTCGATACGGTGCCCGAGCTTGCGCGCCGGCGTGCCGACAATCTGGCTCGCGCGATGACGGACATCAACACACAGAAGAAACTGGTGCGCCGCACACCGACCGAAGCCGAGGTGGTGCGATGGGTGGCTGAGGCGAAGGGCCTGCCCAGGATGCTCAGCTACTGAGCCGGTCGGCAACCGGGGGCCCATGGGCACCCGGCTGGAGCCGCTGCTTCAGTGAAGGTGGCGCGGTTTGCGCGGCCCACCGTGACCGGATGAACCGCCGTGGCCCCGCGGTGGTTTGCCCAGCTGCATCGAGTTGACCAGCGCGTCGAAGCGCTGGCTGAACAAACGGTCGATGGCGGCAACCACCTCAGACAGCTCCGAGCCATCGAAATGGCGCTCCATCACATGGACCACATCCTGCACCAGCAGGTCTCTCTGGACCTGCATGATGGCGGCCGGCGTCGGGCCAACGAAACACATCATGAAGTCGTCCCTGGCCTCGCCTTCGGCGGACTCGTCTTCTTCGTCGAACTCGGTGTCGTAGAACGACACCTCCAGCGGCGCGCCGGCAGCGGCGATGTCATTGAGGGCCATACAGGCCTCTTCGATGACCTGCCGGAATTCTTCTCCCCCGGGCACCGTCCAGCAGATCTGCAACTGGCGTGAAGGCGCATCAAAGCGGATGCCCGGCTCGTCCTCGTAAGCGCTCTCTGCAGCCGCCGCGAGAGAACGGGCCCCCGCGTACTGCCACAGCGGGCGCAGCGCCTCCTGGATCTGTTCATAGCCGACATCTTCGCGCAGCGGCACATCGCCGTGCACGTGGATCTCGAAGGGGGCGTTGTATCGTGTCATGGCAACTCACTGTACCGGTGAAAAGGGAAAAATTCCAGCGGCCTGGTGCCTCGAACCGGAATCGAACCGGTACGCCCGGTGAGGGGCGGCGGATTTTAAGTCCGCTGTGTCTACCAATTTCACCATCGAGGCAGGGGCATCGATTGTCGCAGTTCGAAGCGCCCACCCAACGGCACACGATCTGGACATGAAAAACCCCGCCTGCGGCTGGCGCAGGCGGGGTGCACAGGCTGGAGGCGCGACCCGGAGTCGAACCGGGCTAGACGGATTTGCAATCCGTTGCATAACCGCTTTGCTATCGCGCCATGGCACCACCAAAACAGTGGTCACCGACAAAAAAGGGAAGCTGTGCTTCCCTTTTTGAATCTGGAGCGGGAAACGAGGTTCGAACTCGCGACCTCAACCTTGGCAAGGTTGCGCTCTACCAACTGAGCTATTCCCGCATTGTCTTCAGAACTGTGGTGTTCGTCAGAAGCTGAAATTATAGCGTGTTTTTGGGGTCTCCTTCAAGAGACTCTCAATTTTTTTGGGTGCACGGTGTGGGCCGCAGCCACACCACCGCCACCCGCTGCAACACCCGCCTCAGTGCTTGACGGCGTCGCTGCCCTGGGCAGCCGCCGCCACCGAGGCCGCGACCTGCGCGGCCACCTCTTCGTCGGTCAAGGGGACAGGTTTTCGCTCCAGCGCGATCTCAAGCACCTTATCGATCCACTTGACCGGCTTGATCTCCAGACCCTGCTTGACGTTGTCGGGAATCTCGGCGAGGTCCTTGACGTTTTCCTCTGGAATGACCACGGTCTTGATGCCACCGCGCAGCGCGGCCAGCAGCTTTTCCTTCAACCCGCCGATGGCGGTCACCTCGCCGCGCAAGGTGATTTCGCCGGTCATGGCGACATCGGCACGGACCGGAATACCGGTCAGCGAGGACACCAGGGCCGTCGTCATGGCAATGCCTGCACTCGGACCATCCTTGGGCGTGGCGCCATCGGGCACATGGATGTGGATGTCGCGCTTGTCGAACATTTCATCCTTGATGCCCAGCACCCGCGCACGGCTGCGCACCACGGTACGGGCAGCCTCCACCGACTCCTTCATCACGTCGCCCAGCGAGCCTGTGCGCGTGATGGCGCCCTTGCCCGGCATGATGGCCACCTCGATGGTGAGCAGGTCGCCACCCACTTCGGTCCAGGCCAGACCGACCACCTGGCCCACCTGGTTCTGGGCCTCTGCGCGGCCGTAGGTGTACTTCCTCACACCGAGAAAATCCGGCAGGTTGTCTGCGGTCACCACCACGGTCGGCTGGTACTTCTTGAGCAGCAGACCCTTGACCACCTTGCGACAGATCTTGGAGAGCTCTCGTTCAAGTGAACGGACACCAGCTTCACGGGTGTAATAGCGCACGATGTCCCGGACGGCGTCCTCGGTCACCTCCATCTCACCGTCCTTGATCCCGTTGTTCTTGAGCTGCTTGGGCAGCAGGTAGCGCACGGCGATATTGGTCTTCTCGTCCTCGGTGTAACCGGACAGACGGATCACTTCCATCCGGTCCAGCAGAGCCGGCGGAATGTTCATGGAGTTGGATGTGGCCACGAACATCACATCCGACAGGTCGAAGTCGACCTCGACGTAGTGGTCGGCGAAGGTGTGGTTCTGCTCGGGGTCCAGCACCTCCAGCAAGGCCGAAGAGGGATCGCCCCGGAAGTCGGTGCCCAGCTTGTCGATCTCGTCCAGCAGGAACAGCGGATTGCGGGTGCCCACCTTGTTCAGGCTCTGCAACACCTTGCCCGGCATGGCGCCGATGTAAGTGCGGCGGTGTCCGCGGATTTCGGCTTCATCGCGCATGCCGCCCAGGGCCATGCGCACGTACTTGCGTCCGGTGGCCTTGGCGATCGATTGGCCCAGCGACGTCTTGCCCACGCCCGGGGGGCCCACCAGACAGAGGATGGGTGCCTTGACCTTGTCGACGCGCTGCTGGACCGCGAGGTACTCGAGGATGCGGTCCTTGACCTTCTCCAGTCCGTAGTGGTCTTCATTGAGCACGCCCTCTGCGTGCGCCAGGTCGTGCCGGATCTTGGTCTTTTTGCTCCAGGGCAAGCCGACCAGAGCATCGATGTAGTTGCGCACCACGGTGGCCTCGGCCGACATGGGCGACATCAGCTTGAGTTTCTTGAACTCGGCTTCGGCCTTCTTGCGGGCTTCAGCCGGCATGCGCGCCGCCTTGATCTTCTTCTCGATTTCCTCGATGTCCGCGCCCTCTTCACCCTCGCCCAGCTCTTTCTGGATCGCCTTGACCTGCTCGTTGAGGTAGAAGTCGCGCTGGTTCTTCTCCATCTGCCGCTTCACGCGGCCCCGTATGCGCTTGTCGACGTTGAGGATGTCAACCTCACGCTCAAGCTGCTCGAACAGGTTCTCCAGCCGTTTGTTCACCGGGTCCAGGTCCAGCACCACCTGCTTGGACTCGAGCTTGAGCGGCAGGTGGGCCGCGATGGTGTCGGCCAGACGACCCGCATCGTCGATGCTGGTGATGGAGGTCAGGATTTCAGCGGGAATCTTCTTGTTGAGTTTGACGTACTGGTCAAACTGCTGCATGACCGCGCGGCGCAGCGCCTCCAGCTCGTTGGCCTGGGTTTGGGCCCTCTCGGCGGCCGGATCGGACGGTGTGACGCTGGCGACGAAGTGCGTGTCGCTCTCCCGGATGTCCAGCACCTTGGCGCGTTGCAGACCTTCCACCAGCACCTTCACGGTTCCGTCGGGCAGCTTGAGCATCTGGAGGATGGTGGCCACGCAACCCATCTCGAACATGTCCTTGGTCGAGGGTTCGTCCTTGGCTGCCGCCTTCTGGGCGACCAGCATGATGCGGCGTTCGGCCTCCATGGCGGCCTCCAGCGCCTTGATGCTCTTGGGGCGGCCGACGAACAGGGGAATCACCATGTGGGGGAAAACCACCACATCGCGCAAGGGCAGAAGGGGCAGGTCCACCAGGGTACTGGGCAGGGGGGGATGACCGGACATGGCTCAACCTCGGAAAAATGGGCAGATGGGTCCGGCGGGCAGATTTTCAATCGACCACACCGGCTCTTCTCGGTATCTCAACGGCAGGAACGGCCGTCCATGGCGTCCGTCACGCCTGTCTGGC
Source organism: Burkholderiales bacterium (assembly GCA_006227785.1). Lineage (GTDB taxonomy): Bacteria > Pseudomonadota > Gammaproteobacteria > Burkholderiales > Burkholderiaceae_C > Hydrogenophaga. The sequence continues at coordinate 711 of SBFU01000128.1, read as the reverse complement.
CGCCTCGCGGTACACCAGCAGCGGTGGCTTGTTCTCATCGATGGTGGACTCGTCAACCACCACCTTTTCGACATTGCTCATGCCCGGCAGTTCAAACATGGTGTCGATCAGGGCGTTTTCCAGGATCGACCTCAGTCCGCGAGCACCGGTCTTTCGTTCCAGCGCCTTGCGCGCAATGGCCTTCAACGCTGCCGGGCGGACCTCCAGTTCGGCGCCTTCCATGGACAGCAGCTTGGCATACTGCTTGACAACGGCGTTCTTGGGCGCGGTGAGGATCTCGACCAGGGCCTCCTCGCTGAGCTCGGCCAGGCTGGCAATGACCGGAAGGCGCCCCACCAGCTCGGGGATCAGGCCGAACTTGATCAGGTCCTCGGGTTCGATGTCCCGGAAGGTCTCTGTCAGGCTGCGTTGCTGCTTGCTGCGCACCACAGCACCAAACCCCATGCCCGACGCCTCGGTCCGGTTCTCGATGATCTTTTCCAGACCGGCAAAGGCGCCACCGCAAATGAACAGGATGTTGGTCGTGTCGACCTGCAGAAAATCCTGGTTGGGGTGCTTGCGCCCCCCTTGTGGAGGCACGCTGGCCATGGTGCCCTCGACCAGCTTCAGCAGGGCCTGTTGCACCCCTTCACCCGATACGTCGCGGGTGATGGAGGGGTTGTCAGACTTGCGCGTGATCTTGTCGATCTCGTCGATGTAGACGATGCCTTG
>SBFU01000028.1 GCA_006227785.1 Burkholderiales bacterium | reverse complement strand
ATGCAGGGAATCAGAAACGGCAAGCCTAACCCGAATCGCCGGCGCGCGCTGGCGCGCTGACGACTCTCACCCGGGCCTTTCAGGTGAGGTAGTCGCCCGAGGCTTCGGGCTGGAACAGCAGGGCCTGCACTTCGGCCTGCACCGCCTCGCCGCCGGGGGTCTCCCAGCAGGCGATCTCGCCCACCCGCAAACCCAGGAGGGCGGCTCCCATGGGCGAGAAAACCGACACAAAGCCGGCCGCCGGCTCGGCATCGGCGGGGTAGCACAGGGTGAGCTTGCGCCGCTGGCCGGAACGCAGCAACCGTACCTCGACCTGCGAATACATGGTGACGATGTCCGGACCGATATCGCGCGAAGGCACCAGATCGGCGTTGGCCAGCACATCGGCCAGACCGCCAGACACACTGGGCGTGTCCAGTCGCGACAGGCGGACATGATCGAGTTCGGTGAGCTGGCGCTCAGGAGGTCGGGTGCTGGTGTTCATGCGGGTTGTCTCCGAAGTGGCGACCGTCTGGTGGGCAGTCGGGGACTGCAGAAGAAGCAGGGGTCGCGATCGCGCGGTTCGGTGGCCCGGCGATGGAGAGAAGCGCTGAAAGGGAAAGGGGGGGCCTATCGCCGGGCCGGGGAATGTGCAGGCGGCTGGCACAGGTGGACGACCTGTGCAGCGGCGCACGACCACGCCGCCCGGCTGCAGGCAGCACGGTTTCGGAGGGCGGGATGAAGGCGGCGCATGGGTGGCGATCAGAAACTAGAGCTCGATGGTACCGGATCCTGCAGATGAATGCAGGGTGCGCTGGTCGCATGGCATGGCAGCCTGAACCTGCGCGGCCAGATCCGCCTTTTGCGAATCACCCGTCTGCACCAGTCCATGCACGGTCCCCAACCGGTCCTGAAAGTCTTCGTCCTGGCTGAGCTTCATCCGTCCTTCCCACTCTTGCACCTGTATCTCGATGCCTACCACCGCCCGAAGCATTTTGCGGATGTATGCCTCGGGAGCATCAGACACCTTCCAGGGCCGGGGCTGACCGGACTCCTGTGCATCGGTCAGCCGGTTGAGCATGTCCAGTATCCATATCGGATCTTCAATGGCTGTCGCTCTTCCATGCGCATGAACCGCGGTGTAGTTCCACGTGGGCACCACCTTGCCGTGTTGTGCCTTGCCCGGATACCAGCCCGGGCTGATGTAGGACTGCGGTCCGAGAAAGGTGACCACCGAAGGCCGCCCGCCCACGAGCTTGCGCCACACCGGATTGGAACGCGAGACATGCCCCATCAGCCGCCCCCGTGAGCCACCAGTGCGGTCAAGAACAAGTGGAAGGTGGTTGGCAACCATTGCCTGATCGTCCAGACACACCCAGGTGCCCAAGGCATGGGCATCGACGTATGACCACATTGCGTCCAGATCGGTCAGTGCATGGCAGGGCGGCATGTACATGGGCGCCCCCTCTCACAGACTGGACAAGGCATGCCGCACCAGCAGCACGGCCAGCACCCACATGACGAGCCCGATCAGGCCGTCCAGCACCTGCCAGGCCCGCGGCCGGGCAAACAGCGGCGCCAGCCAGCGGGCACCGAAACCCAGCAGGCTGAACCACACCAGGCTGGCGGTGCTGGCACCAGCGGCAAACCAGGGCTGGAGCCCGGGCGGCTGCTGCGCGCCGATGCTGCCCACCAGCAGCACCGTGTCCAGGTAGACGTGCGGGTTGAGCAGCGTGAAGGCCGCCGCCTGGGCCAGGGCCGCGCCTCGGCGCAGGCCATCACCGCCTGGCGCGGCCTGCAGGCGGCCGGCGTGCCGTACCCGCTGCAGGGCCCTCCAACCGTACCAGGCCAGAAAGGCCGCTCCGGCCAGGGCCAGCGCACGCGCCAGCTGCGGCCGGTCACCCAGGGCCTGCGACATGCCGAACACACCGGCGGTGATCAGCGCGGCGTCGGCCACGGCACAGAACAGCACGATGCTGCCGATGTGCTCGCGACGCAGCCCCTGCCGCAGCACAAAGGCGTTCTGCGCGCCGATGGCCACGATCAGGCCCAGGCTGAGCACCAGTCCTTGAACAAAAACAGGCCAGATGGCCGCGGCGTGTGGGGGAATCGGATCCATGCCGGCAGCTTGCCCGAACCCTTTGATGAAGGCAAACTACATTCACTTCACCAGATGTAGCATTGCTTCATTCATGCTCGACTACCCCTCGCTGTTCGCCCTGGCGGCCGTGGTGCGCGAAGGCAGCTTCGAGCGCGCCGCGCGCCGCCTGCACGTCACACCCTCGGCGGTCTCCCAGCGCATCCGCCTGCTCGAAGAACGGGTGGGCGGCGCACTGGTCGTGCGTGGCCAGCCCTGCCTGCCCACCGAGATGGGGCGGCGCCTGTGCCACCACGTCGACCGCGTGCGCTTGCTCGAACACGAGCTGCGCGGCGAACTGCCCGGCCTGGCCCCCGACGAGCCGGTGCGCGTGAACGTGCCGGTGGCCGTCAATGCCGACAGCCTGGCCACCTGGTTCCTGCCGGCCCTGACCGGCTTTGCGGTGCAGGCGCCCGC
>SBFU01000442.1 GCA_006227785.1 Burkholderiales bacterium | reverse complement strand
AGCCCGGGAAAGCTGAAGGCGAGGGTCTGCCCGGCCAGCGACTCGAACCAGCTGCCGAGCGCCGACTGGCTGCCCATGGCGACCAGCAGGTAGTAGCCCAGCACCGTGGGTGGTAGCACCAGCGGCATCAGGATGACGGCTTCCAGCCAGGCCTTGTGCCGCCAGGCGGTCCGTGCCAGCCAGCGGGCGAGCGCCAGCGACGGCAGCAGCAGCACCAGCAGCGTCACCGCCGCCAGTTCCACCGAAAGCATCAGGGCTTGCCAGTCCATGCTCGACTCACGCGGTCAGCGTGGCATCTCGAAGCCGTAGCGCTTCATCACGGCCTGTGCAGCCGGTGTGGACAGGTACGCATAGAAGGCCCTGACCGCCTCGGGTGCGTTTTTCAGCAGCACCATGCGCTGCCCGAGCGGGCGGTGCCAGTCTTGGGGAATGAGCGCAAACGTACCCAGTCGCTGCAGGGCCGGTGTCAGCGCCAGCGATTCGGCGACGATGCCTCCCTGCGTCGAGCCCGAAACGGCAAACTGGGCGGTCTGGGCGATGTTCTCGCCCATCACCAGTTTGGGCACGATGGCCTGCCACAGGCCGGCGTGTTGCAGCGCTTCCTTGGCCCGCATGCCGTAAGGTGCGTGTTCCGGGTTGGCGATGGCCAAGCGCCGCAACCGCCCGTCGCTGATGGCCGCAGCCAGATCGCGGAGCGAACCATCAGCCTTCAGGGGTGAGCCGTCAGGCACCAGTATGCCAATCCGGCCTATGGCGTAGAGCTGCCCACGGTCCTGGGTCTTGCCGGCATCGGCCAGTTTGAAAACGAAATCCTCGTCGGCCGACATGAACAGGTGAAAAGGCGCTCCCTGCAGAATCTGGGAATAGAAGTTGCCCGACGAACCGAAAATGAAACGCAGCCGATGGCCCGTCTGGCTCTCGAACTGCGCCGCCACCTCCTCCAGGGCCACCTTCAGACTGGAGGCCGCAACCACGGTGGGCGGCTGGGCCGAGACCGTCTGCATGGCCAGTGCGAGCAGCGCGGCCATGATCAGCCATCGCCTGAGCGATGAGAATGTGTGCATGGGCTGACGCTTTACAAGCAGGGTTGGTGGATGGACAATCGTTATCTCCTGGAAAGTATATCGAAATATCTTTCCCGAAAGATATCGGTGGCGGGCCGGGAGGTCTGACCTGTTTTTCCTCCCTGTTCTGCACTCTTCCGCATGCGCCCCCCGAGTCCGCCTGACCTGCCCAGTCCCCGAGTGCGCATGCGGCTGCAATCGGCGGATCACATCTTCATCGGCCCTGGCCGGGCCGATGTGCTGCAGGGCATTGCCGAGACCGGCTCCATCGCAGAGGCCGGTCGTCGCCTGGGCATGAGCTACCAGCGTGCCTGGTCACTGGTGCAGGCCATGAACGCCGATTTCGCCGAGCCCCTGGTCGACAAGCAGCGCGGCGGCCAGACGGGCGGTGGCGCCGCGCTCACCCCGATGGGCCAGGCCGTGCTGCAGGCCTACCGGCAGGCGGAACAGAGCGCATTGAAGGCTGCCCAGCCGGCTCTGCGGAAAATCCGGTCCTGCCTGCGCCGTCCTGGCTGAGCGAACGGTCAGGATCGCTCGGTCCAGCCGGTGTGCCGGGCCATCTCGGCCATCAACAGCCGCGCTGCGGCTTCTCCGCTGATGCTGTCGGCCAGCACGATCGCTTTTTCCCCACCTGGGTGGGCACGCACCTGCCAGATGCTTTCGGGCCGTTGACCGCTGACCTGCATCCGGTAGCTGCGGTGCACACTCAGACCCTCGATGGCCTGTGCATCCCATTGGCGCGTGCTCACAGGCAAGCCCAGCCACCGCCTCACGGTGGTGATGCCCTGGCTGCGGTCCAGGGTGGTGGTTCGCCGGTTGAGCAGCAACCACAGGCTCAGCACCAGCGCCAGCAGGCCAAGCCCGCCGAACAGGATGCCCATGAAACCGCCCAGCGCTCGCACATGCCACAGAAAGCCGCCCGAGATCACGAACACCACGCCCATGAACAGCCACGGCAGTTGCGCGCGCCGCATGCGCGCATAAGGCTGATCCAGCACCAGTCGCCCCTGCATGTCCATCTCAACGCGGCAGACGGCGTCGATGCGCTCGCGCAGCAAGGCCTCATCCCCTGCCTGATGCGCAAGTGCGGTTCCGAACATGACATCGGGTGCACCGAAGTTATCGCTGGCACCGGTGGCGAACACGGGGATGTCGTATGTCGCTTTGAACCCGTGATCCAGCCCCTGGCCGTCAACGCTGACCCGCCACACGGTGCCATCTTCTCCGGGCGGTGATGATGGCGGCAGGTGCCCTGGCAATGCCGTCTGCCATTGCACCCGGGTGCCTGCGGCGGTGGGTACCAGTCGGGCCACGCCTTCATCTTCCCATTGCAGGTGCTCGCTGGTGCTGCGGTCATCGCCACTGCCGCTGGTGCTGCGCTCCAGGCAACTCAGCGCCACCACCACGCGGGCCTGCGGGCCCACCTGCAGCGGCAGATCCAGATGCATGCTCACCTGCCCGCCGAGGGGGGC
>SBFU01000078.1 GCA_006227785.1 Burkholderiales bacterium | reverse complement strand
ATCGATAGTTTTTGACAAAATCAAGGGTGTCCAAGCCACTTCCCCGCCAGGAGACCCCATGACCGCCCTCGTCCGCCAGATCCGACCCGTCTGGTTGCAGGTCCAGCAACTGGAGCTGCCGGTGCCCGCACACGCCCTGCGCGACGTGCTGCTGGCGCTGGGCGCCGGTTTGCTGCTGATGGCCGGACTGACGGCGGCCAGTACCTTCTGGGGCCCCACGCGGGCATGGTGGGACGGCCTGGAACACGGCAGCGCCATGGCCGCCGGTGTGCAGGCGTCCCTGCTGGCCGCCCTGGCCACCGCCGTCGGCGCCTTGCCGGTGTTTCTGGTCCAGCGCGTGAGCAAGCAACAGGAATCGGCGCTGATGGCTTTCGCTGCCGGCGTCATGCTGGCAGCCGCCGTGTTCGCCCTGCTGCTGCCGTCCATCGAGGCCGGGGAGGCCATGCTGTCGGCGACCGCCACGCCGGCGCAGGGCGCCGCCGGCCTGACCGCCATCGGCCTGGCCCTGGGCATGGGCCTGATGATGGCCATCGACCGGTTCATGCCCCACGAACATGCGGTGCTGCCGCCTGCAGCCACCGGACATGCCGCCCAATGGACTTCGTCGACAGGCGAAGCCCCTGGCACCGGGCAGCGCGCCTGGCTGATGGTGCTGGCCCTGCTGATCCACAACATCCCCGAGGGGTTGGCGGTGGGCGCGGCCTACGCTGGTGCCGACCTGGGCGCAGATGGCGGCGTCGGTGCCGGCACCTCCGTGGCGCTGGCCATCGGCCTGCAGAACATGCCCGAGGGCCTGATCGTCGCCATGGCGGTGCGCGCCCTGGGGCGGCCCGCGTGGCAGGCCTGGGGAGTGGCGGTGCTGTCCGGACTGGCCGAACCACTGGGCGCCATCCTGGGTCTGTCGGTGCTGGGCGCGCTGCCTGCGCTTTACCCCGTCGGCCTGGCCCTGGCCGCGGGCGCCATGATCTTCGTGGTCAGCCACGAGATCATTCCGGAGACCCACCGCCATGGCTTCGAAGGCCTGGCCTCGGCCACGCTCATGGCGGGTTTCATCTTCATGATGCTGCTGGACGCGATGTTCTGAGTGCGGCGGCGCACCGGGTTTAAGATGGCCGCATGAGCGTGCACATCCGATTTCTCGGTGGCGCCGGTACCGTCACCGGCTCCAAGTTCCTCGTCGAACACGACAAGCACCGCATCCTGGTCGATTGCGGCCTGTTCCAGGGCTACAAGCAGCTGCGCCTGCGCAACCGCGATCCGCTGCCGATCGAGCCCAACCACATCGATGCCGTCGTGCTGACGCACGCCCATCTGGACCACAGTGGCTACCTGCCGCTGCTGGTCAAGGAAGGCTTCAGGGGCAAGGTCTGGGTGACGCCCGCCACGCGCGACCTGGCCGGCATCCTGCTGCCGGACAGCGGCCACATCCAGGAAGAGGACGCCGCCTTTGCCAACCGGCACGGCTTCTCCAAGCACAAGCCGGCACTGCCCCTCTACACCGAGGACGACGCGGTGCGCAGCCTCAAGCAGCTGCGTCCGGCGCCCATGGGCCAGTCCTTTCAGCCGGTCCCTGGCTGGCAGGCGCGTTTCAGCGGTGCCGGTCACATCCTTGGCGCGGCCAGCCTGCTGCTGGAGGTGGGCGGCAAACGCATCCTGTTCTCGGGCGACCTGGGCCGCCCCAACGACCTGCTCATGCTGCCGCCCGAGGCGCCCCCGGCAGCCGATGTGGTGGTCTGCGAATCGACCTACGGCGACCGCGACCACCCGCAGGAAGACATCCTGGGCGAACTGGCCCCGGCACTGCAACGCGCCGCCGCCCGTGGCGGCACGGCGGTGGTGCCCGTGTTTGCCGTCGGCCGTGCCCAGGCCCTGCTGCATGCCATCGCCGAACTCAAGGCCGCGGGCCAGCTGCCCAGCGCCCTGCCGGTTTACCTGGACAGCCCCATGGCCATCCACAGCACCGAGCTGTTCTCGAAGCACCTGGGCGAGCACCGGCTCAGCGCTGCCCAGTGCCACGACATGGCCCGCACCGCCACCTTCACGCGCACGCCCGACGAATCGAAAGCCATCGCCCTGCAACACGGTCCCAAGGTCATCCTGTCGGCCAGTGGCATGGCCACCGGCGGCCGGGTGCTGCACCACCTGGCGCGCTACCTCGGCGACCACCGCAACATGGTGGTGCTCACCGGCTACCAGGCGCCCGGCACCCGTGGCGCCACCCTGGCCTCGGGAGGTCAGGCGTTGCGCATCCACGGACAGGACATCCCGGTGCGGGCCGAGGTGGTCCAGCTCGACTCGGCCTCGGCGCATGCCGACGCCGGCCAGTTGCTGGACTGGCTGCGCGCCATGCCGGGCGCCCCGCGCCGCGTGTTCGTGGTGCACGGCGACCAGGAGGCCTCCGACCGCCTGCGCTACCGCATCGAAAACGAACTGCGCTGGCAGGCCCTGGTGCCCGAGCACGGCAGCACCTGGGGGGTGTGAATATGCCCCCCTGCGCCGCTTCGCGTCTTCCCCCCTGAGGGGGGACCACACCTGCGGCC
>SBFU01000305.1 GCA_006227785.1 Burkholderiales bacterium | reverse complement strand
GTCGATGACCACACCCTGTTCCGCCGTGGCCTGAAGGCCCTGCTTCAGCAGGATCCGCGACTGCAGGTGGTGGCAGAGGCCGCTGATGCGGGTGAGGCGATGCGCGCGCTCACCCAGCACCGGCCCCAGGTCGTGCTGCTGGACAACCACTTGCCCGGCGTACGCGGTGTCGAGGCCATTGCCGCGCTCAAGGAGGCCGTGCCTGGCGTCCGCGTGCTGATGCTCACGGTGAGTGAAAACGCCGAGGACCTGGCGGAGGCGCTCAAGGCCGGCGCCGACGGCTACCTGCTCAAGACCGTCGAGTCTGACCAGTTGTGTGACACCATCCTGAAGGTGCAGGAGGGCGAGTCGGTGGTCAGTCCCGAGATGATGACCAAGTTGGTCACGCTGTTCCGGATGCCAGCGGTCGCCACTGTTCCCGATGCCGGCGTCCGGGCCGGCCCTGGGCCGGTGGGCGTGGCAAACGGTGCCTCTGCCGCGCTCACGCCGTCCGATTCCGACACGCCCGGTGAGAACCTGTCGGGACGGGAGCGCGAAATTCTCGCCCTGATCGCCCGGGGCGACAGCAACAAGCTGATCGCTCGCGAACTGGACATCGCCGAGACCACGGTGAAGATCCATGTGCAGCACATCCTGCGCAAGCTCAACCTGAGCTCCCGTGTACAGGCGGCGGTGTTCGCCGTCAACCATGGTCTCGACCAGATCGCCTGAGTCGATGGCGAGGCCGCGCCGGACGGCATAGTTCTTTCGGCGCATCGCGCGCTGGTGCCATAGCCCGTTCGGAATGCCCGCAGCGTTCCTCGGAAGGATGGGCAAGACCTGACAGAAACCCCACAGTTCATGGGTGAACCTGGCCAATCGAGGGCCCGGTCGAACTGGAGGTATCCCATGGAAGTCATGCTCGCCTATGACCACTCGCGCAATGCCCGCATTGCGCTGGAGGCGGTCAAGAGGTTGTTTTCCGAACAGAGGCCCACGGTCACGCTGATATCGGTGATCGAGGAGCCCGGCAGTAACACCAGTGCGGGCGACGAGATGTTCGAGGCCCAGTTCCGTGAACAAAAGCAAGGCGCGGAAAAAGCGGCAGCCGACCTGGTGGCGGCCGGCATTCCGGCCAAGGTGCTGTTCGCCGAAGGCGACGCCCGCAAGATGATTCTTCGCGCGACCGAACAGCGCAAGCCGGACGTGCTGGTCATGGCCCGGCATTCCTACAAGCCCGACGGCAACTTCATCACGCGTCGGCTGGACGCGCTGGTCGAGGAATTCGACCACATGACCTTCGGTTCCGTCAGTGCGTTTCTGGCACGGCGCGTGCAATGCCCGCTGCTCATCATTCCCACCCACGCGGAGTAAGGGCCAACAACCCCCTATCCGAAACCCATCATGCAAGTCAGTGACCTGTTCCGGTTCAAGAACCGGGAAATCAAGGCGCTCCACCTGACATGGATCGCCTTCTTCATCTGTTTCTACGTCTGGTTCAACATGGCGCCGCTGGCGTCGTCCATGCTCAAGTCGGTCGGCTGGCTGACGAAGGACGACATACGCCTGTTTGCGATCGCCAACGTGGCCCTCACCATTCCGGCCCGCATCCTGGTGGGCATGGCGCTGGACCGATTCGGCCCCCGGCGCGTCTTCTCCATCCTGATGGTGCTGATGGCCGCGCCGACACTGGTGTTCGCCTTTGGTGACAGCAAGGAGCAGCTGTTCGTCTCGCGCCTGGTGCTCAGCTCGGTGGGCGCCAGCTTCGTGGTCGGCATCCACATGACCGCACTCTGGTTCAAGCCTCGCGACATCGGCTTTGCCGAGGGCTTCTACGCCGGCTGGGGCAACTTCGGATCGGCCGCCGCGGCCATGACCCTGCCCACCATCGCCCTGACCATGTTCGGGGGTGATGACGGATGGCGCTACGCGGTGGCGATGTCGGGTGTCGTCATGGGCCTCTACGGCGTGTTCTATTGGTTTGCCATCACCGATGGCCCGACCGCCGACACCCACAAGAAGCCGCGCAAGGCGGCGGCGCTGGAGGTTTCCAGTTACCGCGACCTGATCATGCTGGCCATCATGACCGTGCCCATGGTGGGCATCCTGTCCATCCTGGTCTGGCGGGTGCAGAGGACGGGTTACATCGACGACATCACGGCATGGGCTTGCTACCTCGCGATTGCGGTGGTCATTCTGTACCAGCTGGTGCAGGTGTTCCGGGTCAACCTGCCCATTCTCAAGAAGGGCGTGCCCGCCGACGACCGTTACCCGTTCAGCTCGGTCGCGGCCCTGAACACCACCTATTTCGCCAACTTCGGTGCCGAGCTGGCCGTGGTGTCGATGCTGCCCATGTTCTTCGAGGAGACCTGGGGCCTGACGGCCGCCGCCGCAGGACTGATCGCTTCGACCTTCGCCTTTGTGAACCTGTTCGCCCGTCCGATGGGGGGCCTGGTCTCGGACCGCTTCGGCAACCGTCGTTTCGTGATGCTGGCCTACATGTTGGGCATCGCCATCGGCTTCGCACTGATGGGCATGATGAACAGCAAGTGGCCGCTGGTGAT
>SBFU01000364.1 GCA_006227785.1 Burkholderiales bacterium | reverse complement strand
AAGGGCGTCGGAGGCATGGGGTTGTTCTGGAGTCCCGTACAATTTACTAACCGGTCAGTCATTAATTATCGATGAGATCGGCCAGGCTTGCGCGTCCCGGCAGGCCTGGTCGGTTTGCCCGTCACCGCCTGCGTAGAGTTCCAGCCATGAAAACTGTGCATTTTGTCCTAGTCGTGACAGCCAGCTGCCTGCTGGCGGCCTGCAGCCAGCCTGAACCGGTCCAGGAGCCGGTTCGCGCCGTCAAACTCTTGACCGTGGCCCCGGCCACCCCGTCCGATGCGAGCGAATACGCAGGCGAAGTCCGGGCCCGGGTCGAGTCCCAGCCTGGGTTCCGGGTTGGCGGCAAGCTGGTCGAGCGTCTGGTCGAGCCAGGCCAGCGGGTGCGCAAAGGCGAGTTGCTGGCCCGGCTCGATCCGCAGGACTTCGCCCTGGCCACCCAGGCGGTGCAGGCCCAGGTACAGGCCGCCCGCACACAGCGGGACCTCGCTGCGGCCGAGCTGCGGCGGTTCAACGACTTGCGTCGCCAGGGCTTCGTGAGCGATGCCGAAATCGAACGTCGCCAAGCCGCGCTGGATGCGGCTGAAGCGACCCTGCAACAGGCGACCGCCAATCAGGCCGTACAAGGCAACCAGGCGGCGTACACCCGTCTGGTGGCGGACGCGGACGGCGTGGTGACCGCCGTCATGGCGGAGGTCGGCCAGGTGCTGGCCTCAGGGACACCGGTGCTGCGCCTGGCCCATGATGGCCCGCGCGAGGTGTGGATCGCCGTGCCAGAAGACCGTGCACCGGACGTGAAGCCGGGCATGCCGGCGCAGGCCCGGTTGTGGGCGGGCCTGGCTTCGGCCGCCACCGCCGACCTGCCCGCCCGGGTGCGCGAGGTGGGTGCCAGCGCAGACCGCGTCACCCGCACCTTCTTGGTCAAGGTCGCGCTGGCGGCCGATGCCGCCGTTCCGCTGGGAGCCACCGCCTATGTCCGGATCGATCCTTCCGTGGCCGAACCTGTACGCTCCGCCGCGGGTGTCCGCCTGCCCACCAGCGCCTTGATGCGCAACGGGCAGGACACCTCTGTCTGGGTCTTCGATCCGGGCGCACAGACCGTGCAGCCCCGGGCCGTTCAGGTCATCACCGCCGATGGCAACGACGTGATCGTGGCCGGCTTGCAGCCCGGCCTTGAGGTGGTGGCGGCCGGGGTCCATGTGCTGTCCCCGGGTCAGACCGTGACACGCTTTGCCGCACCGGCCATGCAGTGAGGCCGGCTATGCAGAACGAGCAACCGCAGGTCCCGCAGAACGAATCCTGGATCACGCGCTGGAACCTCTCGCAATGGGCGCTTGATCACCAGGCCCTCACGCGCTACCTCATGGTGGTGCTGATGTTGCTGGGCATCAGCGCCTACTTCCAGCTGGGACAGGATGAGGATCCTCCTTTCACCTTTCGCGCCATGGTGGTGCAGGCCTACTGGCCGGGCGCCACCGCCCAGCAGATGGCGGAGCAGGTGTCGGATCGCATCGAGCGGACCCTTCAGGAGGTACCCTACGCGGACAAGATCCGCAGCTATGCCAAGCCGGGCGAGGCCTTGATCCTGTTCCAGTTGCGGGACAGCTCTCCCCCGGGTGAGGTGCCCGAGATCTGGTACACGGTCCGCAAGAAGATCGGCGACATGCGCGGTACCCTGCCGCAGGGCGTGATCGGTCCGTTCTTCAACGACGAGTTCGGCGATGTGTTCGGGGTGATCTATGCCCTTCAGGGCGAGGGCTTCAACCGGGCGGAAAAAAAGAAGGTGGCCGACGACGTGCGCCAGCGCCTGCTGCAGGTGCGGGACGTCAGCAAGGTCGAACTGTTCGGCGTTCAACCCGAAAAGCTCTACATCGAGGTGTCCCAGCGCCGACTGGCCGCCCTCGGGCTGGACATGAACCAGGTGCTGGCAGCCTTGGGGCAGCAGAACGCGGTCGAATCGGCCGGTGCCCTGCAGACGCCGCTGGATGTTCTTCGGGTGCGGGTGGGAGGCGCGTTCAACTCGGTCGATGAACTGCGTGCCATGCCCATCCGCGCCAACGACGGCACCCAGATCCGCCTCGGCGATATCGCCCAGGTTGGCCTGGGCTATGTCGATCCGCCTCAGGTGCTGGTGCGTCATGATGGCCAGGACAGCATCGCCCTGGGCATTTCCATGGCCAGCGGGGGCGACATCATTGCCCTGGGCAAGGCCCTGAAGACCGCGGTGGCCGATATCGAGGCCGAGCTGCCGGTCGGCATGCGGCTGGTCCAGGTGCAGGACCAGCCCAGCGCGGTGTCCACCTCCGTGAACGAATTCGTCAAGGTGCTCATCGAAGCGGTGGTGATCGTGCTGGCCGTCAGCTTCGTGGCCCTCGGCCTGCACCGGCGCGAAGGAGGTCAGGGTCTGCGTCGCTATACCCTGGACATGCGCCCGGGGCTGGTCGTGCTGATCACCATTCCTCTGGTGCTGGCCGTGACCTTTCTGGTCATGTACTACTGGGGCATCGGCCTGCACAAGATCTCGCTGGGTTCGCTGATCATCGCGCTGGGTCTGCTGGTGGACGACGCGATCATCGCGGTGGAGATGATGGTGCGCAAGCTGGAGGAAGGCCACTCCATGATGCGTGCCGCCACCTTCACCTGGGAGGTCACGGCCATGCCCATGCTCACCGGTACCCTGATCACGGCCGCTGGTTTCCTGCCCATCGGACTGGCCCGGTCGGCGGTCGGTGAATACACCTTCGCCATCTTTGGTGTCACCGCGGCGGCACTGGTGATCTCCTGGATCGTGGCGGTGATCTTCGTGCCCTACCTGGGTGTGAAGCTGCTCAAGGTCAAACCGCACGTGGGCCAGATCCAGGAGGTGTTCGACGGACCTTTCTACGACCGCTTCCGCGCCACCGTGGACTGGTGCGTCCAGCACCGCTGGATCACCATTGGTGCCACCGTGCTGACCTTTGTGCTGGGTCTGGCGGGCATGTCGCAAGTGCAGCAGCAGTTCTTCCCCGATTCCAGCCGCCCCGAAATCCTGGTGGACGTCTGGCTGCCGGAAGGCAGCAGCATCGCAGCCACCGACGAGGTCACCCGACGGCTGGAGAAGCGTCTGGCCGGCGAGACCGGTATCCGTTCCGTCAGCACCTGGGTTGGCAGCGGTGTGCCGCGCTTCTACCTGCCGCTGGACCAGATCTTTCCGCAGAGCAACGTGGCCCAGCTCATCGTTCTGCCCAAGGACCTGCGCGAGCGCGAGCGCCTGCGCAAGGCCCTGCCAGCCCTTCTGGCGACCGAGTTCCCCGAGGTGCGGGGTCGGGTCAAGCTCCTGCCCAACGGGCCGCCGGTTCCCTATCCGGTGCAGTTCCGCGTGGTCGGGTCCGATCCAGCCGTCCTGCGCACGCTGGCCGACGAGGTCAAGGCGACCATGCGAGAGAACCCCAATGTGCGTGGTGTCAATGACAACTGGAACGAGTCGGTCAAGGTCATGCGGCTGGAGGTTGACCAGTCCAAAGCGCGCGCCCTGGGCGTGTCCAGTCAGTCCATTGCAAGGGCATCGCACACCTCGCTCTCCGGCAGTACGGTCGGCCAGTACCGTGACGGTGACCGCCTGATCGACATCGTGCTGCGCCAGCCACTGGACGAGCGGGACACCATCACCGACCTGGCGCTGGCCTACGTGCCAACCGCCTCGGGACAGAGCGTGCCCCTGCTGCAGGTGGCCACACCGGTGTTCGAATGGGAGCCGGGCGTGATGTGGCGCGAAAACCGCAACTACGCCATCACCGTGCAGAGCGACGCGGCAGAAGGCCTGCAGGGCGCCACCATCACCAACCAGCTGCTGCCCGCACTGCGCGAGATGGAGGCGGGCTGGCGCCAGCGTGGCCTGTCCGCCTACCGCATCGAGGTGGCCGGTGCCGTGGAGGAAAGCAGCAAGGGCTCCTCGTCGATCGCCGCCGGCATGCCCATCATGCTGTTCCTTGTGTTCACGTTGCTGATGCTCCAGTTGCAAAGTTTCAGTCGGTCTCTTCTGGTGTTTGTCACCGGGCCCTTGGGCATGGCCGGCGTAGCGGCGGCGTTGCTCCTGCTGGACCGTCCATTCGGTTTTGTCGCCTTGCTGGGTGTCATCGCGCTGATGGGCATGGTGCAGCGCAACTCGGTGATCCTGATCGACCAGATCGAACAGGACCGGGCACGTGGCGTGCCGGCATGGGATGCCATCGTGGACTCGACCGTGCGCCGCATGCGCCCGATCGTGCTGACGGCCGCAGCGGCGGTCCTGGCCATGATCCCGCTGTCGCGCAGCGTGTTCTGGGGGCCGATGGCGGTGGCCATCATGGGCGGGCTGGTGGTGGCCACCGTGCTCACGTTGCTGGCTTTGCCAGCCATGTACGCCGCCTGGTTCCGCGTCAGGAGGTGAGCGTGAACGGGTGACCGTGTGCGGTGGACAATAGGCCATGCGTCTGCGTCACATCGAGGTCTTCAACGCCGTCATGCTCACCGGCAGCGTCAGCGCGGCCGCCCGCATGATCAACGTCACCCAGCCGGCTGTCAGCCGCACCCTGCAACACGCCGAACTGCAGCTGGGGTTCGCGCTGTTCCAGCGGGTCGGCGGTCGCCTGCGACCGACATTGGAAGCCCAGACGCTGTACCCCCATGTGGAGCGTCTGTTCCAGCAGCTCGACGAGGTGCAGCGGCTGTCGGCCAACCTGCGAGCGGGGCGCAGCCAGCACGAGCTGCAGGTGCTGACGGTGCTGGCCCTCAGCTACGAGGTCATGCCCAGGGCCATGCGCCTGTTCCGGCAGAAGCACCCGACGGTACAAGTGCACCACCAGGCGCTGCATTCACCCCAGATCGTCGCGGCACTGGCCTTGCAGGAAGCCGATGTCGGCTACGTCTTCAGCGTTCCGCCCCATCCGTCGCTCACCCTGGAGGCGCTGGGCAGCCGATCGGTGGTTTGTGTGGCTCCGCGCGGACTGCTGCCGGCCAGGGTGGTCCGCTCGGGCGAAGTCAGCCTGGCCGATCTGGCCGGTCTGCCCATCGTCGCCCTCGATCCGCAGGACCCGCTGGGCGTCCTGCTGGCGCACACCTTGCGCGACAGTGGTGCCGATCTGGATGTGGTGGTCACCGTGCAGACCTACCATGTGGCGCTGGCGCTGGCCCAGCATGGGGTTGGCGTTGCGATGGTCGAGTCATGCACCGCGGCTTCGGCTGACCGCCGTCGCGTGGATGTGCTCCGGTTGGTTCCGTCGATCGAGGTACCGGTTCAGGTACTGCGTCCGGCCCAGCGCCCCGGATCCCAGACGCTCAAGGCCTTCACACGCTGCATGCAGCAGGCGCTGGACGATATCGGGACGCTGGGGCTGAAGCCATCCTGAGCAGGGCCCGCAGGCGATCGGCGCTGCCCATGGCCAGGGTCAGGCCCAGAGCCCCGTGGCCGGTGTTCAGCCACAGGTTGTCGGGTCCCCCATCGGCCAGCCCGATCAAGGGCAGTCCCCTGGGTGTGGCCGGGCGAAGACCGGTCCATGGTTGCAGGTCGCCCGACAGCGTCATTTGCGGAAACACGTCGTGTGTGGTGGCCTTCAGCGAATCGATGCGAGCCGGGTCGATCTGTCGGTTTTCCCCCACCAGCTCGGCCATGCCTGCCACCCGCAGGCGGTTCCCCAGACGCGCAAACACCACCTTGCGGGCCAGATCGGTCACGCTCACACGGGGTGCGCCTGGCGCCGGCGTACCCTCCACCGGCAATGTGATGCTGTAGCCCTTGAGCGGGTAGACGGGCAAACGCAGCCCCAGCCCCTGGGCCAGTGACACGGAGCCTGTGCCCGCTGCCAGCACAAACGCGTCGGCCTGCACTTCGCCCGTGGTCAGCTTCACCGCCTGGACACGCCCACCTTCTCTGCGCCAGCCGAGCACCGCCTGATCGAGCAAGAAGCTCACGCCGCTGGCTTTCAGACGCTGGTGAAGCGTCGCGCACAACTGGCCACCGTCCACCGCGCATTCGCTGGGGGTGTGCACGCCACCGGCGATACGGGCCGCGTAGTGGGTCAGGGCCGGCTCGATGTCGGCACATTCGGCCGGTGTCACCAGGCGCTGCTCTGCTCCACCCAGGGACGCCTGCAAGGCCACCTGCCTTCGGGCTGACGCAAGCCCGGCAGCATCCGGGTACAGCACCAGCTTGCCGCTCGCCGTGAAGTCGCAGTCCAGCCGCTCTTCCTGCCGCAGGCGTTCAAACATGTCCCGGCTGTGCGCGGCCAGGGCCAGCAACTGTCGGGTGCTCTCCCGCGACACGCTGGCGCGGCAGGCCACCATGAACGACACCAGCCAGGACCATTGGTGCGGGTCAAGCTGCGGCCTCAGGCGCAAGGGCGAATCGGTCGAGAGGAGCAGCTTGGGCAGTTGGGCCCAGACCCCGGGGTCGGCCAGCGGCTGTACGTACGAGTAGCTCAGCTGGGCGCCATTGCCTCCGCTGGCGCCGTCCCCGGGTCGGCCGGCGTCAACGACCGTCACCCGCCAGCCGTCGCGCAGCAGGCTCCATGCCGTACCCAGGCCAACCACGCCGGCGCCGATCACGAGTGCATGGCCGGGAGAAAAACGGATCTGTGTCATGGATCTCAATGTAGGCTGAACCCGCCGTCCCAGGGCATGCGAATCGACTTCCGTGTCATAACCAAAACTCATGGAAGGCGCCTGAATTGGCATTTCCACGGCGCACGGTCCCTGCCTAGACTGTGGCCATTCAACCCACCTGAATTCCATGCAAGACAGCCGCGTTTTTCACCGCCAGCTCAAGAACCGCCCACCCGTTGCCGTCAGCGGGCAGGGTGTGTACATCACGGACGCCGAGGGTCGTCGCTACATCGATGCGTCCGGCGGAGCGGCCGTGTCCTGCCTTGGGCACGGTCATCCCGACGTCATGGCGGCCATGCACCGGCAGATCGACCAGCTGTCTTATGCCCACACCAGCTTCTTCACCACCGAGGTGGCCGAACAGCTGGCCGACCTCCTGGTCTCGACCGCACCGGCCGGCATGAGCCACGTCTACTTCGTCAGCGGCGGTTCGGAAGCGGTCGAGGCGGCCCTGAAGATGGCTCGACAGTACTTCGTCGAGATCGGCCAGCCACAGCGGCGCCATTTCATCGCTCGGCGCCAGAGTTACCACGGAAACACCCTGGGTGCGCTGGCTGTGGGTGGCAATGCCTGGCGGCGCGAGCAGTTCAAGCCGCTGCTGATCGACGTGACGCACGTCTCACCTTGCTACGAGTACCGCGACCGCCGTTCCGACGAATCGCCCGAGCAGTATGGCCAGCGGCTGGTGACCGAACTGTCGGAGACCATCGACCGGCTGGGGCCACAGAACGTGATGGCCTTTGTGGCTGAAACCGTGGGCGGTGCCACGGCAGGCGTGCTCACGCCCGTGCCCGGTTATTTCCGGGGCATACGCGAACTGTGCGACCGCCATGGCATCCTGCTCATCCTGGACGAGGTCATGTGTGGCATGGGGCGCACCG
>SBFU01000137.1 GCA_006227785.1 Burkholderiales bacterium | reverse complement strand
ACCAGCGCCACCACCCCGATGAGGGCGAGCTTGGATATGCCCAGATCAATCATGTTTCAGACATGGTGCAGACCCGATCCGGCGTTCATGAGCGAACGCCTTGTACGGATCAGGAATCCGGCGACCGGTCCGCAGACCGGCGCCAGAGCGGCCATCAGCTCTTCTGCTTGGCTTCGACGTCAATGGCGCCCTGCTCGGCCTTGGTGTCCTGGGTGACTTTGGCGGTGGCGGGCGCATCGGGCGCATCACCACTTTGGGCGTCTTTCATGCCGTCCTTGAAACCCTTGACAGCGCCGCCGAGGTCAGAGCCCAGGTTCTTCAGTTTCTTGGTGCCGAACACCATGACCACAATCAGCAGCACCACCAGCCAGTGCCAGATGGAAAAAGTACCCATACGAAATCTCCGGAATGGTGAAAGGGTAGCCGGCGCAGCGCCCGCTCCTGTTGATGAGATTCTACGCCCCGGCAGGAGTTCGGACAGACTTTATGTCGATTCCACCCTGGACGACATCAGCCACGCACCCAGGGCCTGGGCCCTCCCATCACGTGGATGTGCAGGTGATGGACCTCCTGGCCACCTTCCGCGCCCGTGTTACAGACGATGCGAAATCCGCCTTCGGGATACGGATTGCAGCCCTGCTCAGCCGCCAGGCGGGGTGCCAGCAGCAGCATTTTGCCCAGCAAGCGCTCGTGCTCCGGTCCGACCTGCGCCATCGACGGTATGTGCTGCTTGGGCACAAGCAGAAAATGAACCGGCGCCCACGGGTTGATGTCGTGGAAGGCGAACACGTCGTCGTCTTCGTACACCTTCTTGGAGGGAATCTGGCCGGCGATGATCTTGCAGAAGATGCAGCTGGGATCGTGCATGTTGTTGGTTGGTGGCATTCAGGGTTCGACGGAGCGGCTGTCGTTCATCCGGACCATGCCCTTGACGATGCGGTAGAGGAACCAGATCGAGATGATGAACCAGGCCAGCATGCCGGGCAGGAACAGCGCCAGCCAGAGTGGCCAGGTCACCAGGTACCAGAACGCGGCCCAGATCACAGTCCGGATACGCCAGCTGAAATGGCTTTCCTGCCAGGTCCCTGCCGCGTCACCCCGTTTGACGATGTCCATGACCAGCGCCACCACCAGCAGGGCGATGCCGGGCTGTGCTCCTGGCAGTACCGCGGCCACGGCCACGATCAAATGCAAGGCATAGCTGATCCAGCCGACGGTCTTGAGGGACTCGGCATGGGCCTGATCCCTGGGGGTCACGTCAACGACATTGTCATCGGTTCGCATGGGCAGGACTCCGAAAGTCTGTCAGGCACCGGCCTCACGCGCCTGCGCCTTGCGCAAGGCTTTTTCTTCAAGGCCACTCAGGCCTTCCCGGCGCACCAGCTCCGCCACCACATCGGCCGGCCCGCGACCGGCATGGGCCAGCGCGATCATGCTGTGGAACCACAAGTCGGCCACTTCGTTGACCAGCTTCTGCACATCCGCACCCTGCTCGCAGTCTTTGGCCGCCATCACAACCTCGGTGGCCTCTTCACCGATCTTTTTCAGAAAGGCGTCAGGCCCCTTGTGCAACAGCCGGGCCACATAGCTTTTCTCGGGGTCGCCACCATGGGCTGGCTTGCGGCTTTCAATCACGGCAGCCAGGCGTACAAGGGCATCGGTGTCGGTCATGTCGCGCTTCAACGGTAAATCGATTCAGGGTCCTTGAGCACCGGCTCCACCGGCGTCCATTGCCCGTTCTGCAGGCGCTGGAAAAAGCAGCTGTGTCGGCCGGTGTGGCAGGCTATGCCGGGTTCGTGCCCGAGCTGGGTGACCTTGAGCAGAATCACATCGTTGTCACAATCCAGCCGGATTTCCTGCACGGTCTGCACGTGCCCCGACTCCTCACCTTTGTACCAGAGCCGTTGCCGGGAACGGCTGAAATACACCGCGCGGCCCAGTTCGGCGGTGCGAGCCAAGGCTTCGCGGTTCATCCACGCAAACATCAGCACATCACCCGAAGCAGACTCCTGCGCGATCACGGGCACCAGACCCTGATCGTCCCATTGAACCATCTCTAGCCATTCCATGCCGTGAATCTAACACCGATCCTGCCGGCGTCGCATGGCAGTCCCGGCAAATGCGGTTACCATGCCCCTGACTTGCCGTCCAGGATCCTCTCATGAGCATTCGCGCCATTGTTCTGATCGTTGCCCTGCTGCTGGTGGCCGGTTTTGTGGCCTTGAACCTGGATGAAGTGTTCCGGCCCACCACCCTGAACCTGGCCCTGACCGAGGTGCAGGCGCCTGTGGGGCTGGTGCTGTTGGGCATGCTGGGCTTGTTGGTGGTACTTTTCCTGCTGCTGATGGTGTACGGGCAAACCACCCACCTGATGGAAGTCCGCCGAATCAGCCGCGAGGCGGCCGAGCAGCGGCAGTTGGCCGACAAGGCCGAGGCGTCCCGATTCACCGAACTCAAGGACTACCTGCGCTCCGAACTGACTCGCATGGAAGAACGCCATCAGACCCAGGCCACGGCCATCGGGCAGCAAATCGAGCAAACGCAGACGGA
>SBFU01000447.1 GCA_006227785.1 Burkholderiales bacterium | reverse complement strand
TATCCGCAGGACCGTCTCGACTACATGATCGAGAACTCCCAGGTCGCCGTGCTGCTCACCCAGCACCACCTGCTGGCCAAAGTCGGCACCCAGGGCAACGCCCTGCGCCTGTGTCTGGACACCGACTGGCACCAGATTGCCCAGCAACCGGAACACAACCCCGACGTCGCCATGACCCCGCGCGACCGGGCCTACATGATCTACACCTCCGGCTCCACCGGTCTGCCCAAAGGCGCCATCATCCGTCACGACGGCGCCGTCAACCATATCGAAGCCGAACGCCTGGTGCTCGGCTTCAATAATGAGTTCAGCTTCCTGCAGACCGCACCGGCCTCGTCGGACATCTCCGTGTGGCAGTTCCTCGGCGCCATCACCTGCGGCGGCAAGACCGTCATCCTCGATGACGTCACCCACGCCAAAAAACTGTTCGAACTGGTCCAGCGTCACCACATCAACCTGGTGGAACTGGTGCCGGTCGCGCTGCAACTGCTGATGGAATACGTGCGCTCACTGCCACAGGATCAGCGCGCGCTGCCATCGCTCAATTACATGATGGCCACCGGCGAAGCCGTCTCCGTTGACCTGGTCAACGACTGGCTGGCCCTGTACCCGCAGATCCCGGTGGTCAACGCCTACGGCCCCACCGAAGCGGCGGACGACGTCATCCAGGCCACCATCACCCAGCCGCTGCCGGCCACCCGCAAGAGCGTGCCCATCGGCCAGCCGCTGGCGA
Organism: Burkholderiales bacterium; assembly: GCA_006227785.1. Classification (GTDB taxonomy): domain Bacteria; phylum Pseudomonadota; class Gammaproteobacteria; order Burkholderiales; family Burkholderiaceae_C; genus Hydrogenophaga. The sequence goes on along the minus strand of SBFU01000447.1, from coordinate 1,821 downwards.
ACCTTGCCGTCTACATCCTCGACGACCAGCAACGGCTGGTACCGCCGGGCGTGCCGGGCGAAATCTGCATTGGCGGCATCGGGGTAGGCGAAGGCTACTGGCACAACCCGGAAAAGACCGCGGCAGCGTTTATGCGCAATCCGTTCAGCGATAACGCCGACGACTTCATCTACCGCACTGGCGACCTCGGTCGCTGGCTGGCAGATGGCAGCGTGGAATACCTCGACCGGGTCGACAACCAGGTCAAGGTACGCGGCTTCCGGATCGAACTGGGTGAAGTGCAGGCGTGCCTGGAGCGACAGACTGGCGTGCAACGTTGTGTGGTCATGGTCCGCGAAGACAGGCCCGGCGACCCACGGCTGGTGGCCTACCTGGTGACCGACGCGGACACCTTCGACAGCGAGGCACTGCGTGACCGGATCCGCCGCTGGCTGCCGGAGCACATGGTGCCCTCGCAACTGGTGCCGCTGGCGGCCCTGCCCGTCCTGCCCAACGGCAAGGTCGACCGGGCCGCCCTGCCCCGGCCGGCCGCGGACACATGTCCTGACCCCGTCCGCCGCCAGCCGCCCCGCAGCGAGACCGAGCGACTCCTGTGGCAGATCTGGCAGGACCTGTTGCAACGGGATGATTTCGGTGTCGACGACAGCTTCTTCGACCTCGGCGGGCACTCGATGCTGGCGGTGCGCATGCTCGGCCGTCTGGACCCTGACCTGCGAGCCCGCGTTCCGCTGAACCTTCTCTTCGGTCAACCCACGATCGCCGCCATCGCCCGGCACCTGGAGACAGCGGACAGCGGTCGCGACAGGCCGCTGGTGGTGCTGCGCACCGGGAGCCAGCCGCAAGGCCTCTTCCTGCTGGCCGGCGCCCGCATGTACCAGGCGCTGGCGCAGCAGCTGGACATCGACATGCCGGTCTACGGCCTGTTCTCGCAGGCCGAGATCGACCTGCTCGAATGGCCCGTGTCGCAGCCGCTGCCGGCATTGAGCGTCGAATCGCTGGCCGACAGCTACCTGCAGGCCATCCGGGCGCGCCAGCCACACGGCCCCTACCACCTGGGCGGCTTCTCGATCGGCGGCATCGTCGCCTACGAGGTGGCCCAACGCCTGCGGCAGCAGGGGGAAGAGGTGGCCCTGCTGGTGATGCTCGACTGCGCCCTGCCCGGACGCGGCTGGAGCTACCTCAAGGCCGGCCTGCTGCGGCGCTGGCGGCTGTTTCGCCAGCAAGGCTGGCGCCACCTGGTGCATCTGCTGCGACAGGCGCGGGCACTGGAAGCGGCCCGAACCCAGCCGGGCGGGCGGCGCAACCAGGCCTATGCACAGGCCATCCGCGACTACCGGGCCACGCCGTCTGCGGTGCCCGTGGCCTTCTTCCAGGCTGCCGGCGACCCGGCCAGCGAGCCCGCCTACGGCTGGCCAGCGCTGGTCTCGAACATCTCCATTGAACGGGTGCCAGGGCGGCACATGGACATCCTGGAGATGCCGCAGGTGGCCGAGCTGGCGCAGCGCCTGGGCTGGCACCTGACAAATTGCACGAATGAGGCAACCAACCACGGCCTGCCGTGAGGCTCTCAAAACGATAATGCGCTGATCCCAGCCCGCTGATGGATCCACCGAACATGCCCTTGCACCGCGCCGCCCAATGGTTTCTGCTGCTGGCCCTCAGTGCCTGCGGCTTCCAGAAGTCGCTGCCACCCGCCGAACTGCAGCAGATGTATGCCGTCCCCTTGACGCCGCCGGACAAGCCACTGCGGGTCTTTCACATCGGCCACAGCCTGGTCAACCGGGACATGCCGGTGATGCTGGAGCAGCTCGCCGGCGAGGG
>SBFU01000420.1 GCA_006227785.1 Burkholderiales bacterium | reverse complement strand
CAGCGGGGTGCGCAGCTGGTGTGCGGCGTCATTGAGAAAGCGCTTTTCCTGCCGAAGGCTGCGGTCCACCGCCTGTAGCAGGGCGTTGATGGCCTGCACCAGGCCCTGCACTTCGCGTGGCGCCTCGGTGGCGGCGATCGGCTCCAGCGCGTCCACCTGCCGGTTTTCCAGCTGATCGGTCAGCCGCGTGAGCGGACGCAGGCCACGGCGGATGCCGCCGTACACCAGCAGGCTGAGCAGCACCGCCAGCGCCAGCAGCGGGGCCAGCATGTCGGCGACCAGCTCGCGGGCAATCCGCTGGCGCTCGGCCGTGCCCTTGCCCACCTGCACGCGCAGCGTCTGTGGGGGTTCCGTATCGCCGTATTGCAGATCCAGGGCCACGACCCGAAGTGGCTTGCCATCGACCTCCGTGCTGTAGAGCCGGGGTGCGTCGATCGCCAGTGGCGCGCCCACGGGTTGCGGCAGCTGCGCGTTGCCCAGCAGAAACTGACCCGGTGGGGACGAGACCATGTAGCTGACCCGATCGTCCGGGTCCTGCTCGAGCACATCCTGGGCGGCACGCGGAAAGTCGATCAGCAGACCCGAACCAATCGGTTTGACCTGCCGTGCGAGCGCACGCACCGACTGGGTCAGCGACTGGTCGATCGCCTTTTCCGCGTAGGACAGGGCGATCCGGTAGGTCAGGAGGCCACCCATGGCCCACAACACCAGCTGTGGCAGCAGCAGCCAGATCAGCAACTGGCGCCTGAGCGAGGGACGCAGTCGCCCCATGGTCTAGCCCCGGTTTTCCAGCAGGTAGCCCAGGCCGCGGATGTTGCGGATGCTCAGTGCCGACCCGGCCAGCTTGCGCCGCAGCCGGTGCACGTACACCTCCAGCGCATTGGAGGCCAGGCCACCCGGCTCCTCGGTGTCGTTCTGCCAGGCGTGCAGCACGTCTTCCCGACTGACCACCCGGCCACACTGCCTGAGCAGCAGGTCCAGCAGCACATACTCCCGCTGTGTGAGGTCGACCGCTTCGTCGCCGACCCAGGCGCGTGGCGGGTAGGCCTCAAGACGCAGTGGGCGGGCGGGCTCGCTGGCACTGACCGGTCCACTGGCCGGGAGGCTGGCCCTTCGCAGCAGGGCATGCAGACGGGCCAGCAGTTCCTGCTGGCTGAATGGCTTGGTGAGGTAGTCGTCGGCGCCGGCATTCAGGCCTGCCACCCGGTCTTCTACCCCGTCACGGGCGGTCAGGACCAGCACAGGCAGCGCAGGCCAGCGCTGGCGGGCCTGGCGCAGCACGGTCAACCCGTCCACCCGGGGCAGGCCCAGATCGAGCACGATGCCGTCAAAGGTGTCACCGCCCAGCAGGTCCAGCGCCTGCTGGCCGTCTTCGGCCAGCCGCACACGATGCCCGGCCTGCGAAAGCTCTGCCTCCAGGCCGTCGCGCAGCAGTTCGTCGTCCTCCACGATCAACAGGTGTGCCATGCGGCCGGATTATCCGTGCAATTGTCCGCCAGCACCGTCGCGCAGGCCCGACGACGGCGGTCAAGCCGTGCTGTTCTGCAGGCCGAAGGACGTGACCTGGCCCCGTTTGTCCTGACCGGCATAGATGGTCAGGTGCGGGAAGGGGATCTCGATGCCGGCGGCGTCGAAGGCGGCCTTGAGCCGCTTGAGGTATTCGCGCCGCACATCCCACTGCTCCAGTGGCACGGTGCGGAAGCGGCAGCGGATGACCACCGCCGAATCCCCCCACTCGTTCACACCGGCGATGTCCAGGTCCTCCAGAATCCGGGGGCCGAATGCGGGGTCTTCACGCATGGCGCGACCGACGCGCCGCATCTCCTCCATCACCTCGTCGACGTTCTCGCGGTAGGCCACGCCGATGTCCATCACCGCGTGGCTGAACCCGCGCGTCATGTTGATCACGGTGCTGATGGTGCCGTTGGGCACATAGTGCACGTTGCCGTCGTAGTCGCGCAGCTGCACGTAGCGCAGCGTCACCTCCTCGACCAGACCGGCATGGTCGCCGAGCTTGACCACGTCACCCTGGCGAACCTGGTTCTCCAGCAGCAGGAAGAAGCCGGTGAAGAAGTCCTTGACCAGGCTTTGGGCGCCAAAGCCGACCGCCAGACCGACCACGCCGGCAGCACCCAGGATCGGGGCCACCGAAACGCCCAGCTCGGACAGCACCAGCATGCCGGCAATCAGGCTGACCACCACCGCCACCAGATAGCGGAACACCCGTCCGAGGGTTTCGGCGCGCTTGGCCGCTTCCCGGTCGTCCAGTCGCCCGGCGATGCGCTGGCGCAGCACCCGGATGGCGCGCTGCAGCACCGCGATCAGCACCCAGGCGGCTGCGACGATGAGGGTGATGCGCACGAGGGTGGTGGCGGCACTGCCCAGGCTGGCCCACCAGCGGATGAAGGTGTCGAGAGTTGGTTCGTTCATGAGGCTCCTTTCTGCCATGGCGCTGCCCGGCCCGGGTCGGGCAGCGGGGCGGCCGACCGTGCTGGCCGACCGGACGGGTTCAGTGGGTGGGCTGACCGCCCAATGCGTTCAGGAAGCGCTGGCA
>SBFU01000194.1 GCA_006227785.1 Burkholderiales bacterium | reverse complement strand
TTGCTGTGCTGGGCCGCGATGCGCTTCTCGCCGCCGCCCAGGCGCGCCGCCGCGCGCTTTTTCTCAAGTTGTTCCAGAATTTCTTGCATGGTGGTCTCCGGTGAAAACGGTGTGGTGCCGGTTCAGTCGAACCGTTCGAGCAATTGACGTGCGGCGGTGGAGGCGGCGAGCTCGCCTGCCTGCACCTGCCGAGTGAAGAGGTCCAGCGCCTCGCGCACCCTCGGGTGCTCGCGAAAGCGTTGCTTGAGGCCGGCATCGATGCGCTCCCACATCCAGGCCTTGGCCTGTTGCTGGCGGCGCGCTGAAAGACGGCCGTTGTTGGTCTGCAGGCGTTTGAACTCGCTCACGGCCGACCAGAAAGTGTCCACGCCCTGTCCGTGCAGCGCACTGATCTGGATCACCTGCGGGTGCCAGATCGGGCCCCCACGCTCCCCCACTCCGTGCGGGTCGCTGCCCCCCGAGGGGGCTGGGTCACCCTTGGGGCGGCCCGGCGGGTGCCCTGCGTCTGCAGGGCTGGCGGTTGGCATGCGATCGGGATTGCCATGCAGGCCAAGCAGACGCAGCGACGAGGTGATCTGCGCCCGTGCCCGGGTGGCGGCGTCGGGGTCGATGTCGGCCTTGTTGATGACCACCAGGTCGGCCAGCTCCATCACGCCCTTCTTGATCGCTTGCAAGTCATCGCCGGCATTGGGCAGCTGCAGCAGGCAGAACATGTCGGTCATGCCGTGCACCGCCGTCTCGCTCTGGCCCACACCCACGGTCTCGACGATCACCACGTCGTAGCCGGCGGCCTCGCAGACCAGCATGGCCTCGCGCGTCTTCTCGGCCACGCCACCCAGCGTACCGCTGGAAGGACTCGGCCGGATGTAGGCCTTCTCGTGCACCGACAGCTGCTCCATCCGCGTCTTGTCTCCCAGGATGGAGCCGCCCGATACCGACGAAGACGGATCGACCGCCAGCACCGCCACACGATGACCGAGGCCGATCAGGTGCAGGCCCAGCGCCTCGATGAAGGTGCTCTTGCCCACGCCAGGCACACCGCTGATGCCCAGGCGGAACGCCCCCCCGGTGTGCGGCAGCAGCCCGGTCAGCAACGCATCGGCCTGCTGGCGGTGGTCGGGCCGGGTGGACTCCAGCAGCGTGATCGCCTTGGCCATCGCGCGGCGCTGGACGGCCGGCGCACCGCCGACGATGCCCGCCTGGATCTGGTCTGGGGTCACAGAAGCTTTCGGACGGTCAGGCGGTGCCAACCGCTTTCTTGATCTGCTCCAGCACGTCCTTGGCGCTGGCCGGGATCGGCGTGCCCGGGCCATAGACGCCCTTGACACCCGCTTCGTACAGGAAGTCATAGTCCTGTCGTGGGATCACGCCGCCCACGAACACCACGATGTCGTCGGCGCCCTGCTTCTTCAGTTCGGCAATGATGGCCGGCACCAGCGTCTTGTGACCGGCTGCCAGCGTCGAGACGCCGACCGCGTGCACGTCGTTTTCAATGGCCTGGCGGGCGCATTCTTCAGGGGTCTGGAACAGCGGGCCCATGTCGACGTCGAAGCCCAGGTCGGCAAACGCGGTGGCCACCACCTTGGCGCCGCGGTCGTGGCCGTCCTGGCCCAGCTTGGCGATCATCACGCGCGGTCGGCGGCCTTGCGCCGTGGCGAAGTCGGCGATTTCGGTCTTGAGCTGATCCCAGCCTTCGGCAGAGTCGTAAGCAGCGGCGTACACCCCAGTCACCTTCTGTGTGTCGGCGCGGTGGCGCCCGTAGACCTTCTCCAGTGCGTCAGACACCTCGCCGACCGTGGCCCGCAGGCGAATGGCCTGGATGGAGAGATGGAGCAGGTTGCCCTGGCCAGTCTCAGCGGCGGCGGTCAGCGCGTCCAGCGCGGCCTGAACGGCGACATTGTCGCGGCTGGCCTTGATGGCCTGCAGGCGGGCGATCTGGCTCTCACGGACCTTGACGTTGTCGACCTCCAGAATGTCGATGGCGTCTTCCTGCTTGAGCTTGTACTTGTTGACGCCAACGATCACGTCCTTGCCGGAGTCGATGCGCGCCTGTTTCTCAGCCGCGGCAGCTTCAATCTTGAGCTTGGCCCAGCCCGAGTCCACCGCCTTGGTCATGCCGCCCATGGCGTCGACCTCCTCGATGATCTTCCAGGCCTCATCGGCCATCTGCTGCGTCAGGCTCTCCATCATGTAGCTGCCGGCCCAGGGGTCGACCACGCTGGTGATGTGCGTCTCTTCCTGGATGATGAGCTGCGTGTTGCGCGCGATACGGGCGCTGAACTCGGTCGGCAGTGCGATGGCCTCGTCGAACGAGTTGGTGTGCAGCGACTGCGTGCCGCCGAACACGGCCGCCATGGCCTCGATGGTGGTGCGCACCACATTGTTGTACGGGTCCTGCTCGGTCAGGCTCCAGCCCGAGGTCTGGCTGTGCGTGCGCAGCATCAGGCTCTTGGGGTTCTTGGCGTTGAAGCCCTTCATGATGCGGCACCACAGCAGGCGGGCCGCGCGCATCTTGGCGATCTCCAGGTAGAAGTTCATGCCCACCGCCCAGAAG
>SBFU01000367.1 GCA_006227785.1 Burkholderiales bacterium | reverse complement strand
GACATCGCACAGACGCATCAGCACCGCGTCGATCCAGCCACCGAGAAAACCTGCCAGCAACCCGAAGGCCACGCCGACGATCACCGACAGAACCACCGAGGCCAGGCCAACGGCCAGTGATATGCGGGCGCCGTACATGAGTGCCGAGAGGATGTCCCTGCCCTGGTCATCGGTGCCGAGCAGGAAGGTCATCGAGCCATCGGGGTGCCATGCCGGTGGCAGCCGCGCGTTGGACAGTTCCAGCGTGGCCAGGTCAAAGGGGTTGTGGGGCGCCACCCAGGGCGCAAACACCGCACAAAAAATGCAGACGAACGCGATCAGTGCCGCCACGATGGCGGTGGGTGAGTGCAGGAAGCTGTAGCCGACATCGCTGTCAGCCCAGCGTCGAAAAGTGGCGATCAATTGAGACGTCTCGCTAGGGGTAGGAATGTGCCATCGATGGTCGGGTCTTCGACCACCCGGCGCCCATACGGGCCCGGGTAGAGCGGGCCGCCGCAGGCACACCCCCCGGAGGAGGCTGCCTGCCAGCGACCCGCAGCCATCACTTCACGCTCATGTACCGGAAGGGCATGAAGTTGTCGGCGCGCTGCTTGAGCGTGACGTTGCTGGCCACACCCCAGGCCAGAGCCTGCTGGTGCAGCGGCAGGTGGCCAATGTCATCGGCATGGAGCTTGAAGGCCTCGCTGATCATGGCCTGTCGCTTGGTCGCATCGGTCTCCGACTGGATTTTCACCGTGAGCTCGTCCACCTTGGGATTGCAGTACGAGCCCAGGTTGAACTGGCCGGCACCCTTGTCGTCCACGCAGCGCATCAGGGCATTGAGGGGGTTGTGGGCATCGTAGGTGCCCGGCGTCCAGCCCAGCAGGTAGAAGCTGGTGTCGCGACGCAGGATCTTCGGGAAATAGGTGCCCTTGGTCTCGGCCTGCAGGTTCACCTTGACGCCGATGCGCGCGAGGTTGGCCGTCACCGCCTGGCAGATGGCACCGTCATTGACATAACGGTCGTTCGGGCAGTTCATGGTCACTTCGAAACCGTTCGGATAGCCCGCGTCTGCCAGCAGCTTCTTGGCCGCTTCGATGTCGAACGGCAAGCGCTTGTTCAGCGTCTCATCGAAGCCGTTGATACCCGGCCCCACCATCAGCGCGGTCGGGTTGGAGGCGCCCCGCATCACGGTGCGCTGGATGCCATTGATGTCGATGGCCTGGTAGAAGGCCTGACGCACACGCTTGTCCTTGAACGGGTTCTTGCCCTTGACGCTCGAGTACAGCAGCTCGTCGCGCTTCTGGTCCATGCCCAGGAAAATCGTGCGCAACTCAGGCGCCTGCATCACCTTGGACTTGCCGCCCGCGTTGATGCGGGCCACGTCCTGCAGCGGCACCGGCTCGATGACGTCAACCTGCCCGGAGAGCAGAGCGGCCACACGTGTCGCATCGTTTCCGATGGGGGTGAACTCCACGTTCACCACATTGCCTTCGATCTTGCCCCAGTAGTTGCCGTTGCGGACAAAGCTGGTCTTCACATTGGGCTGGCGCTCGCGCAGACGGAAAGGGCCGGTTCCGTTGGCACGGAAAGACGCGGCGTTCTCGATGCCCTTGCGGCGGTCCACCGGACGGGTGGCCTGGTTTTCCTCGGCCCACTGCTTGCTCATGATGTAGACCAGCGAGATCACATCGGGCAGGATGGGGAACGGTGCCTTGGTTTCGATCTCGATGGTGTGGCTGTCGATCTTGCGCACGGCCTGGATGTCGTTCGTGTAGCTCTTCATGTCCGAGCCTTCACCCTTGGCACGCTCAAACGTGAACAGCACGTCGTCGGCGGTAAAGGGCTTGCCGTCGTGAAACGTCACACCCTTGCGCAGGTCGAAACGCCACACGGTGGGCGAAGTCTGCTTCCAGCTGGTTGCCAGGCCTGGCACGAGCTGCAGGTCGGCACCACGATCGACCAATGGCTCATAGACGTTGCCGGTGACACTCAGTTGCAACGACTCGTTGAGCGAATGGGGATCCATGGAAAGCGCATCGCCCTGGTTGCCAATGCGCACGGTCTGGGCCGACGCGGAGGCCACGGTGACCATGGCGGCCACCACCAGACTGCTGACCAGTGTTTTTCTGAGGTTCATGTCCTTGCTCCTGCGATGAAAGAACGGTTGGCGGGTGGAAACTCGGTCGCGGATCATTCCGCGGAGGAAAGGGGAAGCCCTTGCTCGATCAGGCCAGCATGCAGCGCGGCGCCCAGCGGCAGCACATCGTCATTGAAATCGTAGCGGGTGTTGTGCAACATGCAGCTGCCTTCACCGCCCTGACCGAGGCGCAAGTAGGCGCCAGGCTTGACTTGCAGCATGAAGGAAAAATCTTCAGCACCCATGCTCGGATCCATGTCGCGCTCGACATGGTCTTCTCCCAGCAGGCGCTCGGCCACATCACCGGCAAAGCGCGCTTGCGGCGCGGTGTTGATGGTGGCCGGGTAGATGCGCTCGTAATTCAGGTGGGCCGACGCACCGAGGCCCAGGGCCACGCCCGAGCAGACCTCATGCAGGCGCCGCTCGACCATGTCCTG
>SBFU01000283.1 GCA_006227785.1 Burkholderiales bacterium | reverse complement strand
GCGTATGGGCGCGCCTCGAGCGGTCGATGGTGCGTCCGCCGCTGCCAACCCCTTGCCCGGCGCGGAGAACGCCGGCAAGCCCGGGTTCTACACCGTCAAACCCGGCGACACCCTGTTCCGCATCGCACTGGAAAGCGGCCAGGGATGGCGCGATCTGCAGACCTGGAACAACATCGCCAACCCCAACATCCTGGAGGTGGGTCAGGTCCTGCGCGTCATGCCGCCATCCAGTGGCGCAGCGGGCGCGGCAGCGGTGACCGCCATCTCCACGCCCGGCGTGGTGGCCCGGCCCCTGGGCAGTGCGGATGGGTCCCCGGCGGCGCCAGTCGCCACCGCGCCAGCGCCTGGCAGCGAGGGATCTGCCACAGCGGCAGCGCCGGCCACGGGTGTGGCTGCAGCGCCTGTGGCCACACCGGCTCCTGCGCCAGCACCTGCGGCCGGTGGAGACGAACTCAGCTTCATCTGGCCGGCCCAGGGCCCGGTGCTGGCCACCTTCGATGAAGCGCGCAACAGCAAGGGGGTCAGCATTGGCGGACGCATCGGCGATCCGGTGCTGGCCGCGGCTGACGGTCGGGTCGTGTACGCCGGTGCCGGATTGCGCGGCTACGGCAACCTGGTGATCCTCAAGCACAACAACACCTACCTGACCGCGTACGCCCACAACCAGGCGTTGCTGGTGCGCGAGGACCAGGCCGTGCGCCAGGGCCAGCGCATCGCGGAGATGGGCAGCAGCGACACCGATCGGGTCAAGCTGCATTTTGAGGTGCGCCGGCTGGGCAAGCCGGTCGATCCCCTGCAGCACCTGCCCAAGCGCTGATCCGGGTCCACCTGGTGCCAATGGATGGCGTGGCCGGTCCTGGTCTTCGACATCGAGTCGATTCCCGACACGCAGGGGCTGCGGCTTCTGCGTGATGATCCGCCCGACTGGACCGATGCCCAGGTGTACGACGCCTGGCTGAGCGAGCGTCAGGAGCGCGGTCAGTCCGATTTTGCACCGTTGTACCTGCAGCGGGTGCTGTGCATCAGCGTGGTGTTCCGCAATGCCGAGGGGCTGCGCGTGCACTCGTTCGTGGACCGCGACGGCCAGAGCGAAGGCAAGCTCATCCAGGGTTTCTTCAGCACCATCGAAAAGCACCAGCCGCAGCTGGTCAGCTGGAATGGCGGCGGTTTCGATCTGCCCGTATTGCACTACCGTGGACTGCGGCATGGCGTCGAGGCCGGCAAATACTGGGACCTCGGGGAAGACGACCGCGAGTTCAAGTGGAACAACTACATCAGCCGCTACCACATGCGCCACCTGGACCTGATGGACCTGCTGGCCATGTACACGCCCAGAAACAACGCGCCGCTGGATGCCCTGGCCAAGCTGTGCGGGTTCCCTGGCAAGCTGGGCATGGACGGCTCGCAGGTTTATGCCCAGTTCCTGGCGGGTCAGACCGAGGACGTGCGACGGTATTGCGAGACCGACGTCATGAACACCTACCTGGTGTATTGCCGGTTCCAGAAGATGAGGGGCGGGCTGACCGATGCCGAGTACGGGCAGGAAATGGTTCTTGTCCGCGAGACGCTCGGTCAGCTGGCGTCTGACGAACCGCATTGGCTTGAGTACCTGCAAGCCTGGCGTTGAGCCTGTTGCGAGCCAGGGGGACCTGCCAGTCCTGAGACAATCGGGGCATGAGCGAAGCCCGTCCCCTGCCGACCCGAACCGAATCCCCTTCTGCCGCGCTGCCTGAAGGCTGGCTGGCCATTGAATCGCTGGACATCGAAGCCCAGGGCATTGCCCATCGGCCGGATGGCAAGGTGGTGTTCGTTGAAGGCGCCCTGCCGTTCGAGCAGGTCAGCGCCAGCGTGCACCGGCGCAAGAACAACTGGGAAGCGGCCACCGCCACCGCCATCCACCGCGAGTCGTCGCAGCGGGTGCGCCCGGGCTGTCCGCATTTCGGCATGCACGCAGGGGCCTGTGGTGGCTGCAAGATGCAGCACCTTCACGAATCGGCCCAGGTGGCCATCAAGCAGCGCGTGCTGGAAGACAACCTCTGGCACCTGGGCAAGGTGAAGGCCGAGACCGTGTTGCGCCCGATCCAGGGGCCCGCCTGGGGCTACCGGTACCGGGCCCGCCTGTCGGTGCGCTTTGTGCACAAGAAAGGCGAGGTGCTGATCGGTTTTCACGAACGCAAGAGCCGCTATGTCGCGGACATGCAGGTCTGCCCTGTCTTGCCATCGCATGTCAGCGACCTGCTGCTGCCCCTGCGGGCGCTCATCTTCGGCATGGATGCCCGCGAGACCTGTCCCCAGATCGAACTGGCCTGCGGCGATGAGGTGACTGCACTCGTGCTTCGGCACCTTGAGCCCTTGTCCGAAGACGATCTGGCCCGCCTGCGGGCCTTCGGTCAACAGCACGGCGTGCAGTGGTGGCTGCAGCCCAAGGGCCCGGACACCGTGCACCGGCTGGACGACGACGGTGCCGAACTGGCCTACGACCTGCCGGAGTTCGGCGTGCACATGCCGTTCAAGCCGACGGACTTCACCCAGGTGAACCCGCACATCAACCGGGTG
>SBFU01000121.1 GCA_006227785.1 Burkholderiales bacterium | reverse complement strand
GACCCGTTCGCCGGGGCATCGCTTCGCCCATTACCGGGTAGGCAATTCGAACGTCAAGGCCCTGCTCGCCGATGGCCCGGTGCTCTGGGTCGGAACTTCGGGCGGCGTTATCCGCTACGACATCGAGAACGACGACCACCGGCTCTACGACGTGCGGGCTGGACTGCTGTCGAACGGGATATTCCACCTCAGCCGACTCGGCGATCGACTCGTCGTGGGGACCTACGGCGGTGGTCTTTCGTTGTTCGACGAGGCCGCCGACGACTGGACCAACTACAACATCCAGCACGGGCTCGGTGACGCCTTCATCTACGACCTGCTGCAAATGCCGAACGGCGACATCTGGATCGCAACCTGGTCTGGCGCCAACCGGATCGAGAACGGCAAGCTGGACGAGGCCGATGCCTGGACCACGCATACGGTCGCCAGTACCGCTGGCGGCTTGCCCAACGACTGGGTGTACGCGCTGGCAAAGGGCAAGAACGGCGAGGTGTGGATGGCGACTGAAGGTGGGCTGGCACGCTACCAGGGCGGCACCTGGTCCAATTGGAAGCACGAAGACGGCCTCGGCGCACCCTACTCACTGGTCAAGGACCAGATCGAGTTCCAGCGTGATCCTGCAAAGGAATCCAGCCACCACGCCAGGCAGAAGGTCGAGATGGGTCTCGAAGGCGTCGACGTTGCCTACAACCCCAACTACATCGTGGCACTGCATGTCGACGACGATGGCGTGGTCTGGTGCGGCACCTGGGGCGGAGGACTGGCCCGCTTTGACGGGAACACCTGGACTCACTACACCATGGCCGACGGCTTGCCCGCCAACCACGTGTTCATGCTCAGATCTGCCGGCGACGGCAATATGTGGGTGGGAACGAGCAACGGTCTGGCGCACTTCGACGGCAATCGCTTCCTCGTGTTGACCACCGATGACGGTCTCTATGCGAACAACGTGTTCTCGATGGCCGAAGGCGAGGACGGCAGCATCTGGGTCGGATCGTTTGGCGGCGTGACCCGACTGGTCGGCTTGGAACAGCGTTTGCGCTGACCAGGTCCCGTCTGCCGGGTCCGCTTGTTTGCTGGCTGATCAGGATGTCAGCGCAGCGCCACGCTGACCCGGCATGAGGGGTCGCGCCCGCAGAGCACTGCCGTGGCCAGCCCGTCGAGGTCGCTGTCCCCATAGGGCGCACCATGCAGCGGTATTCTCGTCGTCGCATCCGGCTCGTTGCCGTTCGCAAGGACCGGGTCGTCCAGGAAGAGCTCGACCAGGTTGTCGCAACGAATGAACCAACTGCCATGACGGTCGGCTTCGGTGCGGCACAGCCAGTCTTCGTCCATCCCGCCACCTGGCGGCAGCTGGAACAGTGCTCCATCAGCCAGCACCACTGATGTGAGTGTTGTCGTGCAGGCTGCCACAAGCAGGCACCCGCGGATGCGCTGCCGAACGCTCACCCGCTTGGGTCTGGCATGGTGTGCACGCGAGAATGGCTCGAGATCTGCGGCGGATCGGTTCCGGGCTGGTCCGCTGGGGCTGAACGTCTTCATTGTCGGTAATCCCTCGGCCCTAGGCAGTGGAGTTGCCCTTAGGCGGTGACTTTGCGCCGCTGCCTTTCGACAGGTTTGCCTTTTCTTCGAAGCCTGGGCCTGGCCCATGACGTGGCTTATCGACCGGGCCCGCTCATGCTTTAAGAACCGGGTTCACCAGCTGCAGCAAGAGTCCACGATGGCCGAGGTTTTGGCGCCATCATCGGAGGCGGGCTGGCGCGCAGACCAGACGTCGATCGCCCGCATCAACGCTTCGACCGGGTCTGCGCCTTTAGGTAGCGGGCGACGAATCCGCGAACAGCTTCGGCCGTGAGTGGCCCGGATTGCCGTGCCACCACGATTCCCTCCGGAGAGACGAGGTAAGACGTGGGCAGCACGTCGATGGGGCCAAGCAGGGCCTCCCGCCCTGGCCGCTCGCCCGCGCGCAACACCGGAAACGACAGCCCGAGAGAGGTCACGAAGCGGGCGAGTCGATCAGCCGCGATAGACTCCACGTTGACGGCCAGCACCACGGCGCGCTCGCTCTCCTCGACATGAAAGCGTTGTAGCTCCGGGAGCTCTGCCAGACAGGGGGGGCACCACGTAGCCCAATAGTTGACCAACACCCACTTGCCCCGGTAATCGGAAAGCCTGTGCGGTTGTCCCCCAATGTCATCGAACACGAAGTCGACAGGGGAGCCTGAAGCGGGAGCCATTGCGGCTATTGCCATCAGGGCGGCAAGCAACACATGGAACCTGCGACGTGCGCTCGATCCGTCATGACTCATTCGACTGGTCTCCTTGGTTTGGCGGGCCTCGATCCCGAGTCCGGGACCTTGCCTCGCTCAGAGCGTAAACCCAAGCTCGCACGAGCCTGGAATCCGGTCACCGGTTGCTGCCGAAGTCTGGCCGAAAAAATGTTTCAAGCAGTGGACAGCAAGACGATGCTGGCATACCATACGCGCCTCTTTCGAGGGGGCCATAGCTCAGCTGGGAGAGCGCAACACTGGCAGTGTTGAGGTCGGCGGTTCGATCCCG
>SBFU01000132.1 GCA_006227785.1 Burkholderiales bacterium | reverse complement strand
CCGATCCATGAACGACGGATCGTTGATCAGGTGCCGGGCCAGAGGCGTGCGGATCAGACCGGGGGAGATGGCGTTCACACGCACGCCCTGGGGACCCCACTCGACCGCGAGGTTGCGCGCCATCTGGGCAAGTGCTGCCTTCGAGATGCCATACAGACCGATGGCACCATTGCCTCGCAGGCCAGCGATGCTCGACATCAGCACCACGCTGCCCCACTTCCGCCTGGCCATGCCAGGCACCAGGCGTGCGGTCAACTGCGCCGCTGCGCGCAGGTTGAGCTGAAGCACCGCATTCCAGTCTGCATCCCGGGCCGCGGCCATCGGTCCCGCAGGACCCTGCATGCCGGCATTGCAGACCAGCACATCGACCGCGCCTGCCTGCTCGCACAGGGCGTCGATCTCGTGCGGACGCTGCAGGTCTGCCGCGATGCCTCTTGCCTGGTGGCCCTGATCGGTCAGTGCTTGCGCAAGATCACGGCAGGTCTGGGCGTCGCGATCCGTCACGACCAGCGTGGCGCCGTGAGAGGCCAGCGTCTTCACGATCGCAAGGCCCAGGCCCTGCGTCGCTCCGGTAACCAGCGCACGTGCGCCGCCCAGGTCGAACAGCGTGGACGTCATGTCCCGCGCTGTGCCAGGGCCGCCGCAATGGCGGGCTCGTAGGTACCGTCCACCAGCACGAACAACATGCGGCAGGGGCGACCCGAGCGGTTGGCCCAGGCGTGGTTGGTGCCGCGCTGCACCACCACGCTGCCGGGCTTGAGCAGAACTTCGCTGTCGTCCAGCACCAGGGTCATCTCACCTTCGATCACGATGCCGTAGTCCACACTTTCGGTGCGGTGCATCAGCGGGTGGGGTGAGTGTGCCTGCACGGTCGAGGCCTTCTCGTCGCCGATCTGGCTGAATGCGGCCTTCATGTTGGCAGCGCCGTGCGCCAGGAATTCGGCGGTGTCGGGTGGAATGTCGACGAAGCGCATGCGCGTGCCCAGCGCAGGCGGCGGCAACATCAGCGGACCCCTTGTCGGGTCGGCCCCGTTATCGACCGGCGCGGGTGCACCGGTGGTGGACCAGACCTCATGAAACACGGTGCCCGGAATGGCAGCGATCTCGACCACAGTGGGCAAGGGCACGTCGCTGGTCACGATCGCCCGGCCATCGGGGTCATGACCGGTGACAACGCGGTGGATGGGCGGGAAGCTCATAAACCAGTGTCCTCAAAGATCGCCACGGCCCGCGTCCAACCCGCCGAAGCGCCGCGGATCTTGTGCGGGAAGCAACTGATGGTGAAGCCATGCGGCGGCAGGGCTTCGAGGTTGTGCAGCTTCTCCAGGTGGCAGTAGCCGATGTCGCGGCCGGCCTTGTGGCCCTCCCAGATCAGCGCCTTGTTGCCGGTCTCGGCGACCCGCTGCGCGGTGTAGGAAAACGGCGCATCCCAGCTCCAGGCATCGGTGCCGGTCAGACGCACGCCACGTTCCAGCAGGTACATCGTGGCCTCGTAGCCCATGCCGCAACCAGCGCCGACAAAGTCGCTGTGCCCGTAGCGCGAGCCGGCGCGGGTGTTGACCACCACGATGTCCAGCGGTTCCAGCGTATGGCCGATGCGTTTCAACTCCGTCTCGACGTCGGCTGCGGTGGCCACATAGCCATCGGGAAAGTGCCGGAAATCAAGCTTCACACCCGACTGGAAACACCACTCCAGGGGCACCTCGTCGATGGTGATGCTGGGTCGGCTGCCGCCGTTCTTGGCGTCCTGTGTCGAGTGGAAGTGCCAGGGCGCGTCCAGGTGGGTCCCGTTGTGGGTGGTCAGCGTCACCCACTCGGCGGCCGCGGCCTCGCCGTCCGGGTAGTCCTCGGGCTTCGTGCCCGGCAGCATCGCCATGAACTCATGCAAGGTGTCGGCGTGCTTCTGGTAGGTGATCTTCGGCGCCAGCGGCGGCGGATCGGACAGCACGTCGTTTTCCAGGTAGATGGAGAGGTCGACGAATCGGCGCTGCGGCTTCATGCGGGTTCCTGGGCGAGGGAAGAAGGTGCATGCCCCGGCAGGCGGGACATGCACAAGACGGCCAGACTGCCGATCAGCAGCGCCGCCAGACCCAGACTGCTGTAGCCGTAAGTCTTGACAAGGGTGCCGCCCACCACAGGCCCGATGGCGGCCCCGACCATCAGCATGGCCGGGGTGGCCGCCATGGCACGACCGCTTGGCTCCAGTCGGGCCATCAAGCCGAAGGCAAAGGTGTGGGTGAAGATCATGACGGCAGCGAAAACCGAGGCCGCGGCGGCATAGGCATAGAAGCCGGGCACCATCATGATGATGGCCGCCAGGGTGGCCTGAAGCACCGGCCCCACCATCAGAACGGTGCGCGCATTCCAGCGCTTTTCGAAGAAGGCAGCCAGCGCAGCGGGCAAAAGGTTGACGATGCCCAGCAACACCAGCACGCCGGTGATGGCGCTCAGGCTGAAGCCCCGGTCATGGCCGACGCGCTCCAGAAAGCTGAAGGTCATGGACTGGACCCGGGCCATCGCACTGATGCCCAGGATGCAGAACCACACCGCGCGGGGAATCGT
>SBFU01000483.1 GCA_006227785.1 Burkholderiales bacterium | reverse complement strand
TAAAAAAAAAATGCTGGGCCGCAACGGCGCCGGCAAGACCACCACACTGCGGACCATCATGGGCCTGTGGCAGGCCAGTCAGGGTCGCATCACGCTGGCCGGGCAGGACATCACCGCCCGCCAGACACCCGAAATCGCCACCAGCGGCGTGGCCTACGTGCCCGAGAGCATGGGCATATTCTCGGACCTGTCGGTGCGCGAGAACCTGCTGCTGGCCGCGCGTGGCGCGCGCACGCTCCATGAGATCGACACCACGCGGCTCGAATGGATCTTCGGCCTGTTCCCGGCCATGAAAAAATTCTGGACGCATCCGGCCGGCAAGCTGTCCGGTGGACAGAAGCAGATGCTGGCGGTCGCGCGCGCCATTGTCGAGCCGCGTCAGTTGCTGCTCATCGACGAGCCCAGCAAAGGCCTGGCGCCCGCCATCATCCAGAACATGATCGCGGCCTTTCGCGAACTCAAGGCGGCCCAGACCACCATCCTGCTGGTCGAGCAGAACTTCAACTTCGCCAAACAGCTGGGCGACAGCGTGGCCGTGATGGACGACGGTCGTGTGGTGCACAGCGGTCGCATGGCCGACCTGGCCGCCGACGAAGCCTTGCAAGGCAAGTTGCTGGGCCTTTCTCTCGGGGCGCATCAATGACACCCCACGCTCATCACTTCGTGTATTCGCTGCCCCTCCGGGAGGGGCTGGTCTCCCTTGGGGCGGCCCGGCGGGAGAACGTATGACTTTCCTCAAAGACCTCGACTGGAAGCCCATGGCGCTGGTGCCGCTGCTGGCGCTGGCAGCGCTGCCGGCGGTGGGCAGTCCCTCGACCTGGCTGACGCTCACCGTGGCCGGCCTGGCCATGGGCATGATCGTGTTCATCATCGCCTCGGGCCTGACACTGGTGTTCGGCCTGATGGATGTGCTGAACTTCGGGCACGGCGTGTTCATTGCGCTGGGGGCCTTTGTGGCCACCACGGTGCTGGCCAGCATGGGCCAGTACACCGTGGCCGACAGCCTGTGGATGAACCTGATGGCGCTGCTGCCCGCCATGCTGGTGGCCATGCTGGTGGCCGGTGCGCTTGGTCTGGCATTCGAGCGTCTGATCATTCGCCCGGTCTACGGCATGCACCTCAAGCAGATCCTGATCACCATGGGCGGCATGATCATCGGTGAGGAGCTGATCAAGGTGATCTGGGGACCCGAGCAGATACCGCTGCCCCTGCCCGAGGCGCTGCGGGGTTCTCTGCTGCTGGGCGATGCGGCGGTGGCCAAGTACCGTCTGCTGGCGGTCGGGGTCGGCCTGGTGGTGTTTGCCGCCATGGTCTGGACACTCAACCGGACCAAGGTGGGTCTGCTCATCCGTGCCGGCGTGCAGGATCGCGAGATGGTCGAATCGCTCGGCTACCGCATCCGCCAACTGTTCGTGGGTGTGTTCGTGGCCGGCAGCGCCCTGGCCGGACTGGGCGGCGTCATGTGGGGGCTGTACCAGGAGTCGGTGATTCCGCAGATGGGCCACCAGGTCAACGTTCTGATCTTCATCGTCATCATCATCGGTGGGCTGGGCTCCACCCTGGGCGCCCTGATCGGTGCCCTTCTGGTGGGGCTGATGGCCAACTACACCGGCTTTCTGGTGCCCAAGGTGGCGCTGTTCTCCAACATCGCCCTGATGGTCGCCATCCTGCTGTGGCGGCCGCAAGGTGTGTATCCGGTGACCAGCCGATGACCAGCACCCCCCGCGCCGCCTTCAGCGTCACCCCCCAGGGGGCGCAGCCTGTGGCCCAGCAAAGCCGGTTTCACGGCTGCAGCTTGATAGCTCCCCAAATCTCCGAGGTTTGCCCATGTTGAACCGAATCCTTTCCAAAGACCTGCCGCGCAGCCCCTGGCTGGCAGGCCTGCTGGTCATCCTGTTCCTCGGCCTGGCCTTCGCGCCCTTTCTGTTTCCGGGCGTCAAGGCCCTGAACGTGGCGGCCAAGGTGCTGATCTTCATCGCGCTGGTGGCCAGCTTTGATCTGCTGCTGGGCTACACCGGCATTGTCAGCTTTGCCCACACCATGTTTTTCGGCATTGGTGCCTATGGCGTGGCGATCTCCCTGGGGGCGGCGGAGACCCCGAATTGGGGTTCGCTGGCGGTCGGTGTGCTGGCGGCGCTGCTGGTGTCGCTGGTGCTGTCGCTGGTGATCGGCCTGTTTTCGCTGCGGGTCAAGGCCATTTTCTTTGCCATGATCACGCTGGCGGTGGCCACCGCTTTTCTCACACTGGCTTCGCAGCTGTCGGACATCACCGGTGGTGAGGACGGACTGACCTTCCGTGTGCCCGAATGGCTCTCGCCGGGTTTTCGCCTGCAGGAAGAACCGCTGCAGACGCCGCTGGGCGAGGTGGTTCTCAATGGCCGCTTCATCACCTACTACCTGCTGTTCACGGTCGTCTGTGCCATCTTCCTGGTGCTGCTGCGCATCGTGAACTCGCCCTTTGGCCGCGTGCTGCAGGCGATTCGGGAAAACGACTTCCGTGCCGAGGCACTGGGCTACCGGACCGTGGTCTACCGCACGCTCTCGAATGTGCTCTCGGCGGCCTTCGCCACCCTCGCCGGATGCCTGCTGGCGCTCTGGCTGCGCTACAACGGGCCGGACACATCCCTGTCGTTCGAGATCATGCTCGACATCCTGCTCATCGTGGTGATCGGAGGCATGGGCACCCTGTACGGTGCGGTCATCGGCAGTGTGCTGTTCGTGCTGGCGCAGAGCTACCTGCAGGACCTGTTGCGCTGGCTCGGATCGGTGACCGAAGGTCTGCCGCTGCTGCCGGCCATTTTCACGCCGGACCGCTGGCTGCTCTGGCTGGGGCTGCTGTTCGTGCTCTCGGTCTACCACTTCCCCACGGGCATCGTGGGGCGCCTGCGTGAGCGGGCCATTCTCGCCCGCTTGAAGGAGCTTCAATGAGCCGCATTGCCGAGTCGCGCTACCTGGTCTGCGAAGGCCGCGAAATCCATTTCATGGACTGGTTGCCGATGGCCGGTGCCCCCCGCCTGGGGACGGTGGTCGCCTGGCACGGCCTGGCCAGGACCGGCAGGGACATGGACCCGCTGGCCGCGCACCTGTCGGCCCTGGGCTGGCGGGTGCTCTGTCCGGACACCCTGGGTCGCGGTCTGTCTCAGTGGAGTCCGCTGCCGCAGGAGGAGTACTGCCTGGCCTTTTATGCCCGGCTGGCCCGTGCGCTGCTTGACCAGCTGGGCCTTGCGCGTGTGCACTGGGTGGGAACGTCGATGGGGGGCGCCATCGGCATGGTGTGCGCCGACGGACTGCTGCGCGGTCGCATCGACCGTCTGGTGCTCAACGACATTGGTCCGAAACTGGCTGATGCCGCCGTAGCGCGCATCCGCAGCTATGCGGGCAACCCGGCCGCTTTTGCCACCCTGGGTGAACTGGAGCAGTATTTCCGCACCGTCTACAAACCCTATGGTTTTCTGCCCGATGCGCAGTGGCGGCAGCTCACCGAAAGCTCGATGCGGCGACTGCCCGATGGCCGCGTGACGCCACACTACGACCCGGCCATGGTCCAGCAGTTTTCAGCACACCCCGACGACTACGAGTTGTGGGCCGTTTACGACCGCATCGACATCCCGGTGCTGTGCCTGCGCGGTGCCGACTCCGACCTGTTGCTGGCGGACACCGCCGAGGCCATGCGGCACCGCGGACCGCGGGCGCAGCTGGTGACCATTGACGGTTGCGGTCACGCACCGGCTCTCAATGTCCCCGACCAGCTGGCGCTGGTGGAGCGCTTCCTGTCGGGCTGAGTCTCAGTCCTTGGCGCCCATGGCCAGGGCGCGCGAGCGGCTATCCTGCAGTTCCATGGGGTTGTCGGCCTGCCGGGTGGGCCAGCCCTGCAGGTGGCGTTCGGCCAGGTCGGCCATGGCGCGGATCCAGTCCGGGCTGTCATTGAGGCAGTCGATGTACTGGAACTGCTCGCCCCCCGCATGCCGGAACGCCTCCTGGGCCTCCATCCGGATCTCTTCCAGGGTTTCCAGGCAATCGCTGGTGAAGCCGGGACACACCACATCCACGCTCCTCAGCCCGGCCTGTGCCTTGGCCACCAGTGTCGGTTCGGTGTAGGGCTCCAGCCATTTCGCCTTGCCAAAGCGCGACTGGAAGGTCACGGTGTAGCGGTCCTTGGCCAGACCCAGACGCTCGGCCACCAGGCGCGCGGTCTTGTGGCATTCGCAGTGGTACGGGTCCCCCAGCAGCAAGGTGCGTTCGGGCACGCCGTGAAAGCTCATCACCAGGTGATCGCCCTGGCCATGGTGCATCCAGTGGTGCTGGATGCGCTTGGCCAGGGCTTCGATGTAGCCTGGATCGTCGTGGTAGCGGTTGATGAATCGCAGTTCCGGCAAGTGGCGTGCCTTCAGCCCCCACATGGCCACAGCGTCGAACACGCTGGCCGTGGTGGTACCGCTGTACTGAGGGTAGGCCGGCAGGATGAGGATGCGGGTCACGCCCTGCGCCCTGAGCTCGTCCAGCACCGACGCAATGGATGGGTTGCCGTAGCGCATGGCGTACCGCACCGTGACCTGGTGGCCGCGTTCGCCCAGGTAGCCGCGCAGCAGGGTGGCCTGCTTCTCGGTCCAGACCTTCAGCGGCGAGCCCTCGGGGGTCCAGATGCTGGCGTACTTCGCGGCCGACTTGGCCGGCCGCACGCGCAGGATGATGCCGTGCAGGATCAGGGCCCACACGGCCTTGGGAATCTCGACCACGCGGCCGTCGCCCAGGAACTCGGCCAGGTAGCGGCGCAGCGCCGGCGCCGTGGCCTCATCGGGGGTGCCCAGGTTGCACAGCACAACAGCCGTACGTGGCGCCTGGCCATGCGAGAAAGGAGGTTCGGGTTGAAAGGGCATGCGCTATTCTCCCCCACACATGAAGTCCCCATCTGACGTTGCCTCGGGTGAGCCGCATCCGACGCCCCCGCTGGACCTGTCCCGGGTGAAGGCGATCACGCTCGATCTGGACGACACGCTGTGGCCGATATGGCCCACCATTGTGCGTGCCGAAGCCGTGATGCAGGCCTGGCTGGCCGACCACGCGCCTGCCACGGCGGCGCTCTGTCTGCAGCCCGGGGTGCTGCGTGGCACCCGGGAACGCATGGCCAGTGAGCGGCCCGATCTGGCCCACGACCTGAGCGCCCTGCGCCGTGAAACGATTCGCTGCCTGCTGCTGCAGGCCGGTGATGATCCGGTGTTGGCCGAGCCTGCCTTCGAGGTGTTCTTTGCCGAGCGCCAACGCGTGGAGCTCTTTGACGACGCGCGGCCGGCCTTGGCCTGGCTCGGCGCGCGTTACCCGGTGGTGGCGTTGTCCAATGGCAATGCCGACCTGCAGCGGGTGGGCATTGCAGCGCACTTTCATGCCGCCGTCGCGGCCCGTGATTTTGGTGTGGGCAAACCGGATCCCCGCATTTTTCACGCCGCGGCGAACGCCGCCGGGGTGCCGGCGCATGCGGTGCTGCACATCGGTGACGACGCCCGGCTCGATGCCTGGGGTGCGCTGGAAGCGGGCATGCAGGCGGCCTGGATCAACCGGGACGCTCGCGAATGGCCCTTTGGGCCGGCGCGCCCCCATGTGATCCTGCGTGGTCTGGGTGAACTGGTGTCCGTGCTCGACCAGGCTGATCGCAGCGGACCGGATGTTGTTATATGAAAAGCCGCAGCATTTGCGTGCGAATTAGATAAAGTTCTATATTAGCCTGCTCAGTTCAACCCAACGTCTGTTGGTTGAGCGGCTGGTCCTACCGGGAATCGGCCTTGTCTCTGGTGCGGCAAGGGCGGCGACATCCCAACTTGCAGCAGCGTTCGTTTTCCTTCAGGCCTTGGGGTGTGTGCTTCACACCGCGCGCTGGTCGGCTGTGCCCGAACCAACCCGCCCATCCGGAGGAAATCCCATGTCCCGTACCCCTTTGACCACCCTGACCGTCATGGCCTGCGCCGTTCTGTTGGCGGCCTGCGGCAAGCAAGAGACGGCGGCGCCAGCTGCGCCCGTGGCCACGACGGCCGACGCGGCCAGCCAGGCCTGTGGCAAGGTCACGGTGGCCAACATGAACTGGCAGTCGGCGGAAGTGCTGGCCCATATCGACAACATCATCCTGTCGCGCGGCTACGGCTGCGAAGTGGAACTGGTGCCGGGCGACACCATGCCGACCCTGACCGCCATGATGGAAAAGGGCCAGCCCGATGTGGCGCCTGAAGCCTGGGTCAACGCTGTTCGCCAGCCGCTGGATGCCGCCGTGAAGGAAGGCAAGCTGCACTATGCTGCCCAGTCGCTGAAAGACGGTGGCGTCGAGGGCCTGTGGATTCCCAAGTACGTGGCCGATGCCAATCCCGATATCAAGACCATTGAGGATGCACTCAAGCGCCCCGACCTGTTCCCGTCCGCCGAAGACAAGAAAAAGGGCGCCCTGCACAACTGCCCGTCGGGCTGGAACTGCCAGCTGACCACCGGCAACGCCTTCAAGGCCTGGGGTGCCGCCGACAAGGGCTTCCTGCTGGTGGACACCGGCTCGGCCGCCGGCCTGGACGGCTCGATCGCCAAGGCCTACGAACGCAAGGAAGGCTGGCTGGGCTACTACTGGGCGCCCACGTCCATCCTGGGCAAGTACGACATGGTCAAGCTCGACGCCGGTGTGCCGCACGACAAGGACGCCTGGGAGAACTGCAACTCCAAGGCCGAGTGTGACAACCCGATCAAAAGCGACTGGGCCCGCGCCGAGGTCTACACCGTCATCACCGACCGCTTCCAGAAAGCCGGCGGCCCGGCCATTGAATACCTGAACAAGCGGTCCTGGGGCAATGACACCGTCAACGCCCTCCTGTCCTGGATGAGCGACAACCAGGCCACGGGCGCTGATGGTGCTGCCCACTTCCTCAAGACGCAGCCGGAGGTATGGTCGGGCTGGGTGACCCCCGAGGTGGCCGAGAAGGTCAAGGCATCCCTGTAATGCCAGGCGCGCTGCTGCAGGGGCCATCTCCATTCGGCTCCCTGCCGGAGGAATCGCATGTTTGACGAATTTCCAGCGCTGGGTTCGGAGCAGCTGTCGGCCTTGCGCCGCTTCATCGACGGATCGTTTCGCGCCTTCACGCGCGAGTACGGCGAAGTCCTGGAGCAGTTGTTCGAACCTCTGCGCCAGTTCCTCCTGGGCTCAGAGCGTCTTCTCACGCAGTCGCCGTGGCCCCTGGTCATCGGTGTTGTTGCGCTGATCGCCTGGCTGGCCTCACGCAACTGGAAGATCGTGGTCGGCTCCGTGCTGTCCCTGCTGCTCATTGGCTATCTGGGCATGTGGAACGACACCATGAAGACCATCTCGATGATCTTCGTGTGTACCGTCGTCGCTCTCGTGCTGGGGTTGCCCATCGGAATCGCCATGAGCCGCTCCGACCGCCTTCAGCGAATCGTCAACCCTACGCTGGACGTGATGCAGACCATGCCCAGCTTCGTCTACCTGATCCCGGTGGTGATGCTGCTGGGCAT
>SBFU01000466.1 GCA_006227785.1 Burkholderiales bacterium | reverse complement strand
CCCGCCACGCCGCAGCGCCTGAAGAAGGCCCGCGACGACGGTGAAGTCGCGCGTTCCAAGGACCTGTCCAACCTGGCCGTGCTGGGCGGCGGCGCCCTGGTGCTGCTGGGTCTGGCACCGCTTGGCTTCGACCGCCTGCGCACCACCCTGCAGAACATGTTCCGCTTCGATCAGGCGGTGGTGTTCCGCCCTGAGCAGATGCTTGAACGCCTGGTGTCTGCCAGCCTGGACGGCCTGCTGCTGGCGGTGCCCCTGGGCCTGCTGGTGCTGGCGGTGGCCATTTTTTCGATGCTGGCTTCCGGCAGCTGGGCCCTGAGCACCAAACCGATCGTCCCCGAGCTGTCCCGGCTGAGCCTGTTCAAGGGCTTTGAACGCCTGTTTTCCCGCCAGCAGCTGGTCGAGACCTTCAAGCTGACCGGCATCACCGTGATCGTCGGTGTGGTGGCCTGGCGCTTCATCGCCTCGCATGTCGAGGACTTCGGCACGCTGCTGCTGCGGCCGCTGGAATCGGCCATCGGCCAGCTGGCGTCCTGGCTGACCGTGGGCGTGGGCCTGCTGCTGCTGGTGGTGCTGTTCTTCGCCATCATTGACGTGCCCGCCCAGCGCTTCCTGCACGCGCACCGCATGCGCATGTCGCACGAGGAGGTCAAGCGCGAACACAAGGAGAGCGACGGCGATCCGCAGATGAAGGGCCGCCGGCGGGCGCGCCAGCGCGAACTGGCCCAGCGCAACAGCATCACCGCCGTGCCCAAGGCCGACCTGGTGGTCATGAACCCGACCCACTACGCGGTGGCCATCCGCTACGACGACGCCACCATGCGGGCCCCGCGGGTGGTGGCCAAGGGGGCCGATCTGCTGGCCATGCGCATCCGCGACGTGGCCAGAGGCGCATCGGTGCCGGTCCTGCAGGCCCCCATGCTGGCGCGTGCGCTGTATGCCCACAGCGAGATCGACCAGGAAATCCCGTCTGCGCTCTACACCGCCGTGGCCCAGGTGCTGGCCTATGTCTACCAGCTCAAGGCCGCCATGCGCGGTCAGGGCGCCATGCCCGGCGAGATGCCGGTGCCCGATGTACCGCCCGAGCTCGATCCGCACTGGAAACCTGCCGTCCGAGGAACTGACCGATGAACCCCCAACTGCAAGCCCTGCAGCAATGGCTGGGCCGCCACAGCGCACTGGCGCACGGCCTGGCGGCACCCCTGCTGGTGGTGGCGGTGCTGGCCATGATGGTGCTGCCGCTGCAGCCCTGGCTGCTCGACACCTTCTTCACGCTCAACATCTCGTTGGCGCTGATGGTGATGATGGTGGCCGCCTACATGAAGCGACCGCTGGACTTCTCGGTGTTCCCCACCGTGCTGCTGCTGACGACGCTGCTGCGCCTCTCGCTCAACGTGGCCTCCACCCGGGTGGTGCTGATGGAAGGCCATGCCGGGCCGGGCGCTGCCGGCGCGGTGATCGAAGCCTTCGGCACCTTCCTGATCGGCGGCAACTTCGTGGTCGGTTTCATCGTCTTCGTCATTCTGGTGGTGATCAACTTCGTGGTGATCACCAAGGGTTCGGAGCGCATTGCCGAGGTGTCGGCCCGCTTCACCCTGGACGCCATGCCGGGCAAGCAGATGGCCATCGACGCCGACCTGGGCGCCGGCCTGATCGACGAGAAAGAGGCCAAGCGCCGCCGTGCCGAAGTGGGCGAAGAGGCCGAGTTCTTCGGTTCCATGGACGGTGCCGCCAAGTTCGTGCGCGGTGACGCCATCGCCGGCATCCTCATCCTCATCATCAACATCATCGGCGGCTTCGCCGTTGGCGTGATGCAGCACAACCTGGGGGTGGGCGATGCCGCCGACAGCTACATCACGCTGGCGGTCGGCGATGCGCTGGTGGCGCAGATCCCGGCGCTGCTGATCTCGGTGGCGGCGGCCATGGTGGTCTCGCGCGTGGGCAAGGACGCCGACCTGGGCGGCCAGATCGTGCACCAGATGTTCCTCTCCAGCAAGGTGCTGGGCATCAGCGCCGCGGTGCTGTTCATGCTGGGCATCGTGCCGGGCATGCCCCATGCCGTCTTCCTGTCCTTTGCGGCCATCATCGGCGGCATGGCCTGGTGGCGCCGGCAGGAGGAAATGCGCCCCGAGCCGGCGCCGGAGGCCGGCCCCGAAGCCAGCGACGGCGAGGCCACCTGGGACGATCTGCAGCCGGTCGATCTGCTGGGCCTGGAGCTGGGTTACCGGCTGATTGCCATGGTCGACAAGACCCGCCAGGGCGACTTGCTCACGCGCATCAAGGGTGTGCGCAAGAAGTTTGCCCAGGAGGTCGGTTTCCTGCCGCCGGCCGTGCATGTGCGCGACAACCTGGAGCTGCGACCCAGCGCCTACCGCATCACGCTGCGTGGCGTCGTGGTGGGTGAGGGCGAGGTGTTCCCGGGCATGTACCTGGCGATCGACCCGGGCGGCATCGGCACCCCTCTGATCGGCACACCCACCACCGACCCGGCCTTTGGCCTGCCTGCGCACTGGATCGAGGACAAGCAGCGGGAGAGCGCGCAAATGGCCGGTTTTACGGTGGTTGATTCCGAGACCGT
>SBFU01000213.1 GCA_006227785.1 Burkholderiales bacterium | reverse complement strand
ATCCTGCAGGCCGAGGGCATGTTCGACATCAACACCGTGATGGCCGGCATCCTGGTGCTGACAACATTTGCACTGGTGCTCGATGCCGTTGTCGGCCGCATTGAAAAGCGCCTGATGAAGTGGCAACCCAAGGCCGGAGAGACCGAAAAGCTCTGAGTGGCCGGGGCTGCGACAATCGCAGCATGAATGTCGCCATCAACCCCTGGCTGGTGCTGGGCCTGGCCATCGTGGCCGAGGTCATCGGCACGAGCGCACTCAAGGCCAGCGATGGCTTCACCCGTGTCGTTCCGTCGTTGATCGTGGTGGTCGGTTACGCCATTTCGTTCTATTGCCTGGCGCTGGTGTTGCGCAGCATCCCGGTCGGCGTCGCCTACGCCGTCTGGTCAGGCTTGGGCATCGTGCTTATCACCCTGGTGGCCTACTTTGTCTATCACCAGACGATCGATCTGGCCGGCATGATCGGCATGGGCCTGATCGTCGCGGGCGTGCTGGTGCTCAACCTGTTTTCCGACAGCGCGCCGCACTGAAGGCGCGCCAGGGCCGTCTCAAAGCACCTTCAGCAGCTTCTCGCGCAACTCTGGCAGCCGCTTGGCGCCGATGCGGTCTTCCTCCATGGCCTTGAGCCACGAAAGGTAGGCCATGCGCAGCTCATCGGTGCCCTTGGCCCGGGCAATGGTCTCGATCAGGCTCAGGCGGGAATGCTGGCCAAAGATGGTGTTGACCGTGTTGATCATGAAGTTGCGCGCCATCTCGTTCTCACTGGGTGAACGGGTGGACGCGTCGGGCAAACCCGCCGTGGCACCGTCGTCACTGCTGGCCTTGGCGTCTTGCGCAGGCGCGCTCTCGGCCGGGCGGCTGCGCGCCTTGGCTTCGACACAGCCCCGGTCCAGCAACTCCTGGAGGATGGGCTCCACCTCCGTTCCGCCGGCAAAGACAGCCAGATCCTTGCCGGTCTTCTGCCCGTCAACCAGAACGAGCAGCCGGCGCACCAGCGGGGCCAGGCCGAGCGAGCGGGTCTGGATCTCGCGCTGACCGATTTCGGTCTTTGCGAACGAGGCACTGATCAGGTCGATGGTTTCAGACATGGCAACAATCGATCGGATGAAGCTCACAAGAGCGGGCTGACAGGGCACCTGCATCGGGTGGTGGAACCTGCATCACGTGGGCCTCCCCGGCCGGCACATGGCCCCGGCATGCGTGCGCCATGGACCTGAAGGGCCGACCACCCCTCACAAGGCGCCCATTCTGGGCAACAGCGCCATCCGATACAAGGGGAATTTCGCCAAAAACAGCTCCGTCCATCGCCAGCCGGCGACCGCGCAGCGGCAAGCGTCAGCTTGCCGCGACCTGCGTCACGGCCTGCAGGGCATCCGCGAACATGGCGGGCACGTCGAACCCGGTCTGTTGCTGGATCTCCTGGAAACAGGTCGGGCTGGTGACATTGATCTCGGTGACCCGGTTGCCGATCATGTCCAGACCCACCAGCAGCAGACCGCGCGCGGCCAGCATCGGCGCCATGGCCTCGGCCACCGCCCGGTCGTCGTCGCGCAGAGGCTGCGCGACACCTTTGCCGCCCGCGGCCAGGTTGCCGCGCACCTCGCTGCCCTGCGGAATGCGCGCCAGAACGAAGGGGGCCACCTGGCCTCCGATCAGCAGCAGGCGCTTGTCGCCATCAACAATCTCGGGCAGGTAGCGTTGAACCATCACGCTGGTGTGCCCACCCCGGTTCAGCGTTTCGATGATGGAGCCGAGGTTCATGCCGTCCGGGCCGACCCGGAAGATGCCCATGCCACCCATGCCATCCAGGGGCTTGAGAATGATGTCCCTGTGCTCCTCATGGAAATGGCGGATGGCCTCGGCTGAGCGGGTCACCAGCGTCGGTGGTGCAAAGGCGGCAAACTCCATGAGGGCCAGCTTCTCCGGGTGATCCCGCAGGGCCCGGGGGCTGTTGAAGACACGTGCGCCCTCGCGTTCGGCCTGCTCCAGCAAGTGGGTCGCATAGAAATACTCGCTGTCAAACGGCGGGTCCTTGCGCATCAGCACAGCGTCAAAGCTGCGCAAGGCCTCGCGGCCCTGGTGGGTCACGCGGTACCAGTCATCGGCCTGCCCGGTCAGCTCAATGCGCCGAACCAGGGCCGTGACCGGCTGCCCCGACTGCCACTGCAGGTGCTGCGGCTCGCAGGCAGCCACGCTGTGGCCGCGCCGCTGCAGCTCGCGCATCATGGCAAAGGTGGTGTCCTTGTAGGTCTTGAAGCTGGACAGCGGATCGGCAACAAAGAGGATGTTCATGGGCATCGGTGTCTACGTGAGGTGACAAGGTTACCTTGGATCCGGCACTTCCAGGCCACAGGTGCCATCCCCCTCCCGCCAAAGGCGAGTGAGGGAGAAGACGCGAAGCGGCGCAGGCGGTGTCATCG
Organism: Burkholderiales bacterium; assembly: GCA_006227785.1. Classification (GTDB taxonomy): domain Bacteria; phylum Pseudomonadota; class Gammaproteobacteria; order Burkholderiales; family Burkholderiaceae_C; genus Hydrogenophaga. The sequence goes on along the minus strand of SBFU01000213.1, from coordinate 160 downwards.
TCTGCTCGCAAACATGGCCAACGCGCCTGCGGCCACGCCCCAGAAGGCCGATCCGATGCCGGCCAGGACCACACCGCTGAGGGTGACCAAGAAGGTGATGAGAGCCGCTTCGCGGTGCGCGTCGTCCTTCAGGGCAGCATGCAGGCCTCCCCCGATGCTG
>SBFU01000433.1 GCA_006227785.1 Burkholderiales bacterium | reverse complement strand
CACAACTTCTACCAGGTTCCCTTTGTGGCCTTCAACCGCAAGGACCACCTTCAGCACGAATTCGTGACCCGCTCGTTCGGTCTGCCCCGCGTCATGCTCAGGCAGCTTTTCGTGCCCTCCAGCGAAGGGCAGGTGCGGGCGGTCCAGGAGGGCTGGGGCGTGAGCGTCCTGCCCGAGTTGCGGGTGCGGGAGCAGCTGGCGCGCGGTGAACTGATCGACCTGGCGCCACGACACCGGCTGCCGGTGAAGCTGCACTGGCATTGCTGGAACCTCAGTTCGGATGTGCTGGAGACCCTCAGCGAGGCCTTGCGCGGTGCGGCGGCTGCGGCGCTGCGGCACGAACCCGAACGCCCATGAAAAAGCCCCGGCGTGCCGGGGCTCTGGTCAGACACCGGTGGTCCGGTGCTCTTCAGCGGGGTGGGCTCAGCGCGGCATGATCACGCTGTCGATCACGTGGATGACGCCGTTGCTGGCCGTGATGTCGGTCTTGACCACGTTGGCCGCGTCCACCTTCACGCCGCCGGTGGTGCTCACCGTCAGTTCGCTGCCCTGCACGGTCTTGACCTTGCCGGCCTTCACGTCGGCGGCCATCACCTTGCCTGGCACCACGTGGTAGGTCAGCACGGCGGTCAGTTTGGCCTTGTCCTTGAGCAGGGCGTCCAGATCGGCCTTGGGCACCTTGGCAAAGGCCTCATCGGTCGGGGCGAACACCGTGAACGGGCCCGGGCCCTTGAGCGTGTCCACCAGGCCTGCGGCCTGCAGGGCGGTGGCCAGCGTCTTGAAGCTGCCGGCGGCAACGGCGGTGTCCACGATGTCCTTGGCGTGGGCGGCGGTCAGAGCGCCGAAGGCCAACACGGAAGCGATCAGGGTTTTCTTGAGGGTCATGGCAATCTCCAGAGGGTTGAGGAAAGGAACGGGAACAGGGGGGAACCAGACGAAACTCGCCAGCGGCTTCAGACCGGGGGCAGGATCACGCGGTCGATGGCATGGATGACCCCGTTGCTGGCGGCGATGTCGGTGATCAGCAGCGAGGCGCGGCGTCCACGCCCGTCGGTCAGGCCCAGATCGGCCCCGACCTCGAAGGTGCTGCCCTGCACGGTGGTGATGGCCGCCGGTTTGGGCAGGGCCACCACGTCGGCGGCGCTGACACGGATTGCCAGCACGTGGTAGGTCAGCACCTGGGTCAGCAGCGCGGTGTCGGCCAGCAGGGCCTCCTTGGTGACGCCCAGCTCGGCCAGCAGGGCGGCAAAGGCATCGTTGGTCGGGGCGAACACGGTGAACGGGCCCCGGCCGGAGAGGGTGTCCACCAGTCCGGCTGCGGCCACCGCCTCGACCAGGATGCTGAAGCGTGCATCGCCCGAGGCCACATCCACGATGGTGCCCGGCTCGTCGTCGTGGCCGCCACCACAGGCGGCCAGCACCACGGAGCCTGCGCCGACGGCGGTCAAAGTCATCCAGCTTCTGCGGGTGAATTTCATGTTTCGTCCTTCCGTTGAGAGGGTGATCGGACCGCCGATGGCGGGAAGTCGTGCGTGAATGAAGACTTCTGAGATCGGAATGTATCTTTAATGGTTCAGAAAAATACTAAGTAGTCTCTAAGGTTACTTTTTGGTAGGGATATCGACCATCTCGTCAATATGGGGCACAATTCGATCGCTGCCAAAAGATCAAGACATGACCACCGCCACTCTCAAGCCCCAGCCAGATCCCCCCGTGCGACGCAGCTTCCGCCAGCAGATGCACCTGGCCCGCGAGGACGCCATCGTTTCTGCCGTGAACCGCCTGCTGGCCGAAAAAGGCTTCGAGGCCATGACGGTCGATGAGGTGGCGGCCGAAGTGGGCATCGCCAAGGCCAGCCTCTACAAGCACTTTCCCAGCAAGGAAGACCTCGCAGCGGCGGCCATGGTGCGTGTGATGAACCGGGCCAGGGCCTTCCTGGACGACCTGGAAGGCAGCACCTCAGCCGACGATCCTCTGGGGCGACTCAAGGCCGTGGCGCGCTGGACCATGGAGGTGCAGTTGGCCGGCGAAATGCCCTCGCTGCCGAGCGAAAACTCGACCCTGCGGGCGGCCCTGACCACCAACAAGGACTACGTGGATGGGCTGATGGATGTGAGCGACCGGCTGGGCGCCTGGATCACGGCCGCCCAGGCCAATGGCAGCCTGAACCAGCAGTTGCCGGCGATCGCGGTGCTCTACACCCTGTACGCCCGCGCCTGCGACCCGGTGCTGGGCTTTCTCAAGGGTTCAGGTCTCTACACCGACGACCAGATCATCGACATGGTGCTGGTCACCTGCTTCGATGGCTTGAAGGGGTGAACCACCCCCTGCCCTCACCTCACCAGGAGGACAGGTGTCTTGCAGTGGGCCAGCACCCGGGTAGCGACCGATCCCATCACCAGGTTGCCCAGCGCGCTGTGGCCATGCGATCCCATCACCACCAGGTCGAACTTGCCGCTGGTGGCGGTCTTGGCGATCAGGTCGGCCGGGCTGCCCACCTTGTGGATGACCTTGACCGACAGCCCGTGGTTGCCCAGAAACTTGAGCACCGGCGCCGTCACCTTTTCGTTTTCGTCGGCATAAAAGCCCTGAGCGATCTCGGTGCCGACGGCCGCGCGCGCGCGCGGTGGCAGCGGCTGCTGGACCGACAGCAGGGTGTAGCTGTTGCCGGTGCCGAACAGCTCGGGGTGCGTGGTCAGGTAAGCCAGCATCTTCTTGGTGAAGGCACTGCCATCGACAGGAAGCAGGATTTTCATGGGTGTCTCCGCGCGGTTGATCCACCAGTTTACGCGCTGGGGACGCCGGCGGACGCGGTGACCGGCACCTCGATCACACACCGGGCCCGAAAGCCCGCCTGCTCGTTCTTGTCCGCGTAACCCAGCGGGTTGGCCACGATGCGGCAACGGCCGATGCGCAGGTCCACCGGGCAATGCAGGTGGCCATGCATCCAGACGTCGGCCAGGGGCAGCAGCTCGTCCAGGGCGTTGCAGAAGCCGGCGGTGCCTGGCACCAGGCCATAGCGCGGGTCGGCGCTGTGCAAGGTCGGTGCAAAGTGGGTCACCACCACCGTCGGGCCGGCAAAGGGCGAGGCCAGGGCGTCGCGCAACCATTGCTGGCAGGCCAGTCCCCATTCGCGCATGGCCTGCGCGTCGAACAGGCGGCCGCGCCAGCGTGCGTTCATCTTGCCGAGGTAGAAATTGGCGGCCCGAAACGCTTTCTCGCGTTGCCGCAGCCGGTGCGTCATGGCGCCGGCTTCAGGAATGGGCAGGTGGCCGACCCGGTTCCTGACCGGGGTGACGGGCTGGTCGGCGAGGGCGTCGTAGTCGACCCACAGGGTGGTGCCGAGCAGGCGGATGCCCTGCAACAGCATCTGCCCGCGTTCCAGCCAGTGAATGCCCAACCTGTCGCACGCGCTGCGCAGGGCCAGGTGGCCCGCATCGACGTCGATGGCATCGTACTCGTGGTTGCCGGGCACATAGACCACCGGCACCGGCCAGCCGGCATGCTGCGGCAAAGGCGAGAAGCGCCTCAGCCCCCAGTCGGGCTCGGTCATCACGCTGCCGTCGCGCCGTCTCTGATAGGAGCCAATGTCGCCGGCCAGCACCAGCAGGTCCGCGTCCGGTGCCGGTTCCGGCTGGAAATCCGGGTTGGCCTCGAGGTGCAGGTCGCTCAGCAGCTGGATCTTCATGCCGCAATTGTCGTCATGCCGCGGCCGCCTCCCGCCCGAAGCCCGCATCCGAGGCGCGTTGCACGGCCGCACGCAGCCACTGGTGGGCCGGCTGATGGGCCATTTGCCGGTGCCACAAGGCGTCCACATGCACGGCAGGCACCGGCAGCGGCAGTTCGCGCACCACCAGCGACCGGGCGATGCCGGTGGCCCCCAGGAAGTGTCGCGGCAGCACGGTCAGCAGGTCGGTGGTGGCCACCACCTGGCCGGCGGTGAAGAACTGGTTGACGGTGAGCACCACGCGCCGCTGCCGGGACACCGACGCCAGGGCTTCATCGACGAAACCGAAGGGTCGCCCGGAAAAGCTCACCAGCAGGTGCCGGGCCGCGCAATAGGCGTCCAGATCGAGTGCCCCGCGGGCCAAGGGGTGGCCCTTGCGCATCACCACCACGTACTCTCCGTCGTACAGGCGCTGGTAGGCGAAGCGGGGCAGGCTCTCGTGCAGGTGGGTGGCACCCAGCTCGGCCAGCACACCCGGAAAGTGGCCGATGGCCATGTCGGTGTGACCGGACTCCAGCAGGTCACGCGGGTCGCGTGTGGTCAGCGGCAGCACCCGCAGGCTCACGTTCGGCGCCTCGGCTTCCAGAATGCGCACCAGCCCGGGCACCAGCTTGGCCGCGGTGGCGTCGGCCATGGCGATCACAAAGGCATCGACCGCGCTGGCCGGCTCGAAAGCGCCTGGCGCGAGCGAGGCGCGCAGCCGCTGCAAGGCGTCCCGCACCGTCGGCCAGAGCGACAGCGCGGTCGGCGTCGGCTCAACCCCCTGCCCGCTGCGCCGCACCAGTTCATCTCCCAGGGCCTCGCGCAGGCGTTTGAGCGCGTTGCTCACGGCCGGCTGCGTCATGGACAGGTTGGCCGCCGCCCGCGTGATGTTGCGCTCACTCATCACCTCGTCGAACACCCTCAGCAGGTTGAGGTCCAGGGTGCGGAAGTTGCCACGGGTCATCATGCTTGTGAATTTAGTTCATTTCCAATATAAATTGGCATGACATGCGGGTTTACCCTAGTATTCGCCTGTCCACAAGACCATTGATGCAAGGAATCGGCCATGAGCACCCTCACCACCACCGTCTTCAGCCCCAGCCCGGGTCACCCTAACGTTGCCAAAGCGACAGCGCCCGAGCGCCAACGCAGTGTGCGCGGTCTGGCGGCCATGTTGATGGCCGGCATGGTGGCGGCCCTGGTCGTCGTTGCCGACCGCATGATCAACACCTGGGCCGACGAACACCTGTTGCTCGCCTGGGTCGTGCTGTGGGCCGTGGTGTTTGCGGCCCTGGCCCTGTTGGCCGGCGTGGCCCGCGGACTGGCCCAGCACCTGCTGCGCAGCCTCGACGGCTGGTCCCGCACCCTGGCTCAGGCCCGCGCCGAGGCCCGCCTGTGGGACATGGCGCGCACCGACCCGCGACTGATGGCCGAACTGGTCGCCGCGCGCCAGCGCCTCCAGGAAGATTTTGACGCCGCCCTGGCGCCGATGGGCATTGAGCCGGCCGCCACCGTTCGTCCTGCCCAGGGCTGGGATGGCTATATCGAGCGGCTGGCCGCCGCCCGCGCACGCCAGGCCCGGCTGTTCTACATCTGATCCCGGGCGGACTTCCGTCCGCTGCGGCCGCAAAAAAAGCCACCGGGTCGGGTGGCTTTTTTTCGTCCGGGATCGATCACCCGGGGCGTCCAGGGGTGCGGCAGATCGTGCCGGCCCCTGTTTTTTCTTCGTTATCAGGCCTCGGCGAGGCGCTTCTCCAATGCCTGTCGGGTCTCCAGCAGTTGCGGCGGCAGGTGGTAGGCCAACTGCTCGAAATGCGTGCCGTGCAGTTTCAGCTCCTCCTGCCAGGCGGCCTTGTCGATGCTGGTGACGGTGTTGAACTGCTCGGCGCTGAAGTCCAGGCCGGTCCAGTTGATTTCGGCGTAGGTGGGCGCGGTGCCGAACAGCGTTTCCTGACCCTGGGCCTGCCCTTCGATGCGGTCGATCATCCACTTGAGCACGCGCATGTTCTCGCCGAAGCCAGGCCACACAAACTTGCCTTCGGCGTTCTTGCGGAACCAGTTGACGCAGAAAATGGGGGGCAGGGTGTGGCCCATGCTCTCGAGCTTGTGCTCCATGTCCAGCCAGTGCTGGAAATAGTCGCTCATGTTGTAGCCGCAGAACGGCAGCATGGCGAACGGATCGCGGCGCACCACACCCTGGGCGCCAAAGGCGGCGGCGGTGGTCTCCGAACCCATGGTGGCGGCCATGTAGACGCCTTCGGTCCAGTCGCGGGCCTGGGTCACCAGCGGCACCGTGGTGCTGCGGCGACCGCCGAAAATGAAGGCATCGATGGCCACGCCGTTGGGGTCGTCCCACTGGCTGTCCAGGGCCGGGTTGTTGGTGGCGGCCACGGTGAAACGCGCGTTCGGGTGGGCAGCCTTGGCGCCGGTCTCCTTGGCGATCTCGGGCGTCCAGTCCTTGCCCTGCCAGTCGATCAGGTGGGCCGGCTTGCTGCCGCTGTCCTGCTCCATGCCTTCCCACCACACATCGCCATCGTCGGTCAGGGCGACGTTGGTGAAGATGACGTTCTCGTTCAGGCTGGCCATGCAGTTGGGGTTGGACAGCGTGTTGGTGCCGGGCGCGACACCGAAGTAGCCGGCTTCCGGGTTGATGGCGTAGAGCTTGCCGTCGGCGTGCGGCTTGATCCAGGCGATGTCATCACCGATGGTGGTGACTTTCCAGCCTTCGAAGCCCGCAGGCGGCACCAGCATGGAGAAGTTGGTCTTGCCGCAGGCACTGGGGAAGGCCGCCGCCACGTGGTACTTGCGGCCTTGCGGGTTGGTCACGCCCAGGATCAGCATGTGCTCGGCCAGCCAGCCCTGCGCGCGACCCATGGTCGAGGCGATGCGCAGCGCAAAGCATTTCTTGCCCAGCAGGGCGTTGCCGCCGTAGCCCGAGCCGTAGGACCAGATCTCGCGTGTCTCTGGGAAATGCACGATGTACTTGGTGGTCGGGTTGCAGGGCCAGGTGGTCTGGTCCTTTTCGCCGGCCGCCAGCGGGGCGCCCACCGTGTGCATGCAAGGCACGAAGTCGCCGTCGGTGCCCAGCACGTCGTAGACCGCCTTGCCCATGCGGGTCATCAGCTTCTGGTTGACCGCCACATAGGCGCTGTCGGTCAGTTCGATGCCGATGTGGGCGATGTGCGAGCCCAGCGGGCCCATGCTGAAGGGCACCACGTACATGGTCCGGCCCTTCATGCAGCCGTCGAACAGCGGGTTCAGTGTGGCACGCATCTCGGCCGGCGCCATCCAGTTGTTGGTCGGGCCGGCGTCTTCCTGCTTTTCGGAGCAGATGAAGGTGCGGTCTTCCACACGGGCCACGTCAGAAGGATCGGTGCGGGCCAGGAAACTGCCCGGCCGCTTGGCGGGGTTGAGCTTGATGAAGCTGCCGGCATCCACCAGTTCCTGGCACAGGCGGTCGTACTCGGCCTGGCTGCCGTCGCACCAGTAGATGCGTTCGGGTTTGCACAGGGCGGCCATATCGGCCACCCAGGCGATCAGACGGGCATTCTTGACATGGGCGGGCACGTTCAGGTCGAGGCCCTGCATCGCGGGAGAGTTCATGGGAGAGGCTCCTGAGGTTTGAAATCGTCCGGCAAAAGCGACGCCAACAGCCATCTCGGCCCGCCCGGCGGGAGGAGACGGCTGAAGTGATCCCTCTTGCAACAAGGGGGCGGTCGGCGCTCGGGGAGCCGCCTGCGCGGGGTTCGCGGGGGCGGCCGCAGGGGCAAAAAGCGGGTGGGTGGACCCGGGTTTTGGTAGCGTATCGGCCAGTTGCCCCGATTTTAAGAAATCGGCCCAGTCAGTTA
>SBFU01000320.1 GCA_006227785.1 Burkholderiales bacterium | reverse complement strand
GCGAACCGCAGGTCCTTGAGGACATGCGCAACCTGATCAACGACCTGTTCGTCGAACTCCAGGTCACCGACGCCAGCCGCGGCGAAGATCTGCGCCTGCAGGCGACCATTGCACTGGAAGCGTCCCGCCGTGTGCAGGAGCAGGCCCTCAAGCAAAACATCACCACCCTGAACAACCGGATCAACGAACTCGGCGTGGCCGAACCGGTGATCCAGCAGCAGGGCGCCGATCGCATCGTGGTGCAGCTGCCGGGCGTGCAGGACACCGCCAAGGCCAAGGACATCCTGGGCCGCACCGCCACCCTGGAGCTGCGGCTGGTCGACGAAAGCACCGACGGACTGGCCGCCGAACGGGGCACCGGGCCGGTGCCCTTTGGGTCCGAGCGTTACCTTGACCGCGAGGGACGGGCCGTCATCGTTCGCCGCGAGGTGCTGCTGACCGGCGAAAATCTCACCGATGCCCAGGCCGGCTTCGACAGCCAGACCCAGGAAGCCGCCGTGCACCTGACGCTGGACGCCAAAGGCTCGCGCATCTTCCGCGACGTCACGCGCGAGAACGTCGGCAAGCGCATGGCCATCATCCTGTTCGAAAAGGGCAAGGGCGAGGTCGTGACCGCACCCGTGATCCGCACTGAAATCGGCGGCGGCCGGGTGCAGATCTCGGGCGCCATGACCACCGCCGAAGCCAGTGACACCGCCCTGCTGCTGCGCGCCGGCTCACTGGCCGCCCCGATGGAAATCATCGAAGAACGCACCATCGGCCCCAGCCTCGGCAAGGAAAACATCGAGCGGGGCTTCAACAGCGTGCTCTGGGGCTTCCTGGTCATCGTCATCTTCATCAGCATCTACTACATGCTGTTCGGGGTTGTCTCCAGCATCGCCCTGGCGTTCAATCTGGTGCTGCTGGTGGCGGTGCTGTCCATGCTGCAGGCCACGCTCACCCTGCCCGGCATCGCGGCCATGGCGCTGGCCCTGGGCATGGCCATCGATGCCAACGTGCTGATCAACGAACGCGTGCGCGAGGAGCTTCGCCGCGGCGCGGCGCCCCAGACCGCCATCAACGCCGGCTACGAAAGTGCCTGGGGCACCATCCTGGACTCCAACATCACCACCCTGATCGCCGGCCTGGCCCTGCTGCTGTTCGGCTCGGGGCCGGTGCGTGGCTTCGCCGTGGTCCACTGCATCGGCATCCTGACCAGCATGTTCTCGGCCGTCTTCTTCTCGCGCGGCCTGATCAATTTCTGGTATGGCCGCCAGCGCAAGCTCAAATCGCTGTCCATCGGCACCGTATGGAAGCCTGACGCAGAAACGCAAGCTCCCGGCAAAGTCTGACGACCGACTCAAGGAACCCCAAATGGAATTCTTCCGCGTCCGTCGCGACATCCCGTTCATGAAACACGCGTTGGCCCTCAACGCGTTCTCCACCCTGGCCTTCGTGCTGGCGGTGTTCTTCCTCGTCACCCGCGGACTGAACCTCTCGGTGGAGTTCACCGGCGGTACCGTGATGGAGGTGGCCTACGAACAGCCGGCCGACCTGGGCGCGGTGCGCGAGGTCATCAGCGGTCTGGGCTACGCCGAGGTGCCGGTGCAGAACTTCGGTACCTCGCGCGACGTGCTGCTGCGCCTGCCGCCCGTGCAGGGGGTCTCTTCCGGCCAGCAGAGCGAGCAGGTGCTGGCCGCCCTGCGCGAACAGAACCCGGCGGTCGAGCTGCGCCGCACCGAGTTCGTCGGACCACAGGTGGGCCGCGAACTGGTGGAAGACGGCCTGATCGCGCTGGCCCTGGTGATCGTGGGCATCATGGTCTACCTGGCGTTCCGATTCGAATGGAAATTCTCCGTCGCGGCCATCATCGCCAACCTGCACGACGTCGTCATCATCCTGGGCTTCTTCGCCTTCTTCCAGTGGGAGTTCTCCCTGGCGGTGTTGGCGGCGGTGCTGGCCGTTCTGGGTTACTCGGTGAACGAATCGGTGGTCATTTTCGATCGCATCCGCGAGACCTTCCGTCGCCAGCGCAAGATGACGCCCGCCCAGGTGATCGATCACGCCATCACCTCCACCATGAGCCGCACCGTCATCACCCACGGCTCCACCGAGGCCATGGTGCTGTCCATGCTGCTGTTCGGCGGCCCCACCCTGTTCTACTTTGCGCTGGCCCTGACCATCGGCATTCTGTTCGGTATCTACTCGTCCATCTTCGTGGCCGCTTCGGTCGCGATGTGGCTGGGCGTCAAGCGCGAAGACCTGGTCAAGTCCAGCCCGAAAAAGGACGGACAGGGCACCGACCCGGACGATCCCAACGCCGGCGCTGTGGTGTAACTGCCAACAGGGCCGGACGCATGTCACGGACACCCTGATACCCCCAGGGCCTCCGGGGCGCTTCGTGTCATACTTCACGCATTGTGGTATCGCCCGACCAGCACGTCTCCTCTCTGGCCAAACAGGCACGTGAACTCTTCGTGGTTCATGTGGGGCGAGCCCTTCCCGAAATTGTCAAGGCCTGTGATACCCGGCTGATCACCATCATCGACCAGGCCGGCCCGGCCCGCGAGATGCAGGAGCGGCGCGACACCTGGACCGCCT
>SBFU01000481.1 GCA_006227785.1 Burkholderiales bacterium | reverse complement strand
TTCCGCGGCCACGACAACGTGCAGGGCGCCACCGACGTCGGCCCGAACCCGGATTCCCTGCCGGGCTATTACGGCCTGGCCGAGGGTTCGTGGAAGCACTACGCCAAGGTGTGGGGCGTCGAGTACGACTGGATCAAGTCGCAGTACGCCGAAGGCATGATGACCAAGCCGGGTATCACCGTCTCGCGCTGGATCGACGGTGTGCTGGAAAACAACGAGCTCATCGATCAGGACTCCAACCTGCGCGGCGTGTTTTTCTGGGGCCATGCGCCCAACTCCCAGTCCCGGGGACTGGAGATGAAACGTGCCATGGACAAGCTGGACCTGCTGGTGGTGGTCGATCCGTACCCATCGGCCACCGCATCGATGGCCGCCATGCCCGGCAAGCCGGAAGACCTGAACCCGAACCGGGCTGTCTACCTGTTGCCCGCGGCCACCCAGTTCGAGACCAGCGGCTCGTGCACCGCATCGAACCGCTCGATCCAGTGGCGTGAACAGGTGATCGAGCCCCTGTGGGAGAGCCGCAGCGATCACATGATCATGCACCAGCTGGCCGGGAAACTGGGCTTCGCCGCCGAGCTGTCGAAGAACTTCAAGATGCAGAAGGTCAAGGGCATGGACGAGCCCGTGATCGAGGACATCCTGCGCGAAATCAACGCTTCGGTCTGGACCATCGGCTACACCGGCCAGAGCCCGGAGCGCCTGAAGGCGCACATGCGCAACATGGCGGCCTTTGATGTCAAGACGCTCAAGTGCAAGGGCAAGGTGGTCGACAAGGAAACCGGCTACGACATGAGCGGAGACTACTTCGGTCTGCCATGGCCCTGCTTCGGCACCGCCGCCCTCAAACACCCGGGTTCGCCCAACCTCTACGACACGTCCAAACACGTCATGGACGGGGGCGGCAACTTCCGCGCCAACTTCGGCGTGGAGCGTGATGGGGTGAGTCTGCTGGCCGAGGACGGCTCCCACTCGCTGGGCGCCGAAATCACCACCGGCTACCCCGAGTTCGACCACGTGCTGCTCAAGAAGCTGGGCTGGTGGGACGATCTCACCGACGCCGAGAAGACGGCTGCCGAGGGCAAGAACTGGAAGACCGACCTCTCCGGCGGCATCCAGCGCGTGTGCATGGCGCACGGTTGCCACCCGTTCGGCAACGCCAAGGCGCGTGCGGTGGTGTGGAACTTCCCCGATGCCATTCCGCAGCACCGCGAGGCGCTGTATGGCATTCGCCCGGACCTCGTGGCCAAGTACCCCAGCCACGACGACCAGAAGACCCGCTGGCGTCTGCCCATCCTCTACAAGTCGCTCCAGCAGAAGAACGTCGAAGAGAAGGTGCACGAGAAGTACCCCCTCATCATGACGTCGGGTCGCCTGGTCGAATACGAGGGCGGCGGAGAGGAAACGCGCTCCAACCCCTGGCTTGCCGAGTTGCAGCAGCAGATGTTCGTTGAACTCAACCCGGAGACGGCGGCCGCTCGCGGCATCCGCAATGGCGAACGTGTGTGGGTCAGCAGCCCGACCGGTGCGCGCATCAACGTGCAGGCCCTGGTCACCGAGCGTGTCAGCCCCGACACGGTCTTCCTGCCCTTCCACTTCTCCGGCCACTGGCAGGGCGTCGACATGAAGCCCTACTACCCGGATGGCGCCATGCCGGTGGTCCGTGGTGAAGCGGTCAACACGGCCACCACCTACGGCTACGACATCATCACCATGATGCAAGAGACCAAGTCCACCGTTTGCAACGTCGAGAAAGCTTGAGGAGTCTGCGATGGCACGAATGAAATTTATCTGCGACGCAGAGCGCTGCATTGAGTGCAACGGCTGTGTGACCGCCTGCAAGAACGAGCACGAGGTGCCCTGGGGTGTGAATCGCCGTCGCGTGGTCACCCTCAACGACGGTGTGCCGGGCGAGAAATCGATTTCCGTCGCCTGCATGCACTGCAGCGATGCCCCCTGCATGGCGGTGTGCCCGGTCAACTGCTTCTACCGCACCGACGAAGGCGTGGTGTTGCACGACAAGGACGTCTGCATCGGCTGCGGCTACTGCTCCTACGCCTGCCCGTTCGGTGCGCCGCAGTTCCCGTCGGCGGGCACCTTCGGGGTGCGCGGCAAGATGGACAAGTGCACCTTCTGCGCAGGTGGTCCTGAAGCGCACGGCAGCCAGGACGAATTCGACAAGTACGGCCGCAACCGGCTGGCCGAAGGCAAACTGCCGGCCTGCGCCGAGATGTGCTCGACCAAGGCCCTGCTGGCTGGCGACGGGGATGTGGTAGCCGACATCTTCCGCAACCGTGTTCTGGCCCGCGGCAAAGGCGCCGAGGTCTGGGGCTGGGGTACCGCCTATGGCACTGCTCAAGGACAAAAATCATGATGCGCCGTATTTCCGTCATTGCCCTGGCCACAGCCGGGTTGTTGGGGCTGGCTGCTTGCGGCCAGCAGGCTCAGGAAAAAGCGGTGGGTCAGTCCATCAAGAGCGACGGCGCGCCCTACACCGGCGTGGGTGACAGCCAGTACGTGCAGAGTGGCTGGTCGCCGGGCGACCGGGGCAGCTGGGAACAGCAGCTCAAGGCGCGCACCCAGTACGGCCAGAACGACTACCAGCGCATCGGTGCGCAGCAACAGTAAGGGTTCTCCCATGGCATTTCAATCGAACAACCGCTGGCGTTCGCTTGCTGTGGCTGCCCTGCTGGGGTTGGGCATGGGCTGGGCCCAGGCTCAGTCGCTCAAGGTTGAGCCGGCCCAGGACGAAGTGCCACCTGCGGCTTCTGCGGCGCAGCCCGCCGGGCAGACGGGCGGCATCCGCAGCGCCAACATCTTCGAGATCGCGCCCTCGGCCGACACCGACCCGAACTACGCCAGCCAGACCAATGCCGAGCGCAAGCAGGTGCAGCCGGGCAACAACGCGCCAATGTGGCGCGACGTGGGCAATGGCGTCACCGGCTTCACCAGTCTGCCGTACCTCGAGGCGGGCAACATGATCCAGGGCTTCGTGCAGTACCCGGGCTCGGGCTACACCACGGCTGGCGAGGCCTGGCGCCAGGTGCGCAACAACTGGATACTGCCTTACGGTGGATCGCTGTTGCTGATCGTGCTGGTGGCGGTGGCCTTGTTCTACCTGCGCAAGGGCACGATCCCGCTGCACGGGCAGGAAACCGGGCGCTTGATCGAGCGCTTCACCTATGTGGAGCGCGCGGCACACTGGGTCAACGCCATCGCGTTCGTGGTGCTGGCGATCTCCGGTGTGGTCATGGCGTTCGGCAAGTTCTTCCTCCTGCCCGTGATCGGTCCGACCCTGTTTGGCTGGCTGACCTATGCCCTGAAAAACGCGCACAACTTTGCAGGTCCGCTGTTTGCCGTGTCGCTGGTGGTGGTCATCCTGACCTTTGTGCGAGACAACCTGCCGTCCAAGGGCGATCTCACCTGGCTGCTCAAAGGGGGCGGCCTGCTGAGCGGGCATGAGGTGCCTTCACACAGGTTCAACGCGGGCGAGAAGCTGCTGTTCTGGGCTGGCGTGTTCGTGTTCGGTCTGGTCGTGGTGGCGTCCGGCCTGTTCCTCAACCACCTGGTGCCGGTGTTCGAATACACCCGCGGCAACATGCAGATCGCGCACATGGTGCACGCCGTGGCTTCCGTGCTGATGATGGCGATGTTCATCGGCCACATCTACATGGGCACGGTTGGCATGCAGGGGGCCTACAAGGCCATGAAGACAGGCTATGTCGACGAGACCTGGGCCAAGGAGCATCACGAGCTCTGGTACGACGACATCAAAGCCGGCAAGATCCCCGCCCAGCGTACGCCGGGGCACGAAGCCGCAGCGGCGGAGCCGGTCAAGGCCTGACCCCCAAACTCACTGGAGCAAGCGATGAAAACCCTGATCTTTGCCACAGCGATGCTGCTGTCCCTGTCGGTGCAGGCCAAGCTGCCGGCACCCGTGATGGACGATGCTGCCAAGGCGAAAGCAGCCGAGGCCAAGGCCAAGGCAGACCACGGCAACAAGGTGGCGGCCTACAAGCTCTGCCTGTACCAGGACAAGGCGGCCAGTGCATACTTCAAGAGGGCTGCCAGCACCGGCAAGGAGGTGAAGCCGGCGATCGCCACCGCAGCCTGCGCCGATCCTGGTCCGTTTGTGCCACCGAGCGCCGCCCCGGTGGCCGCCGCCCCCAAGTCCTGAGTCGGTGGTCGCGTCGGCCATCGTCCGGTCTCTACAAGAAAAGGCCTGCGGGCCTTTTTTTGATGACACCGCGTCGGGCCCAGGCGTCCGCCTGAAGCCCTGACGCCAACAGGTTGTTTGGCGTGATCGCATACTGATCGACCAGTCATGATCCATCCCGCCATGTCCACGATGCCCCAACAACAGCCCGACCTGCAGTCGACCTCTGTCCGATCGCCTGTGCTCACGAGGGCCAGCGCGCCGCTGACCCGGGAGGTCGAGGTGATCGACGAGTTCGGCAAGGCGGGTACCGTCTCGATTCCTGCGGAACGCGATCTCACGGTGTATGTTGACAAGCGCGAGCTGGTCACCCTGATGACCCTGGGAGGGCACCCCGAGTGGCTGGTGCTGGGCTATCTGCGCAACCAGCGCCTCGTGGCCAGCCTGGACGACATCGAGTCCATCACGGTGGACTGGGAGGTCGGCGCAGCGTCGGTCAAGACCCGACACGGCATCGACCGCATCGAAGAACGCACCGCCCGGCGTGTGGTCACCACGGGCTGCGGGCAGGGCAGCGTCTTCGGCAGTCTCATGGATGAGATTGACAGCATCCGCCTGCCGGCCGACGCGGGCCTGACCCAGTCTGCCCTGTACGGCCTGGTGGATGCCATCCGCCTGAAGGAAAGCACCTACAAGTCGGCTGGTTCGGTGCACGCCTGTGCCCTGTTCCGCGGCTCAGAGTTGCTGCTGTTCGTCGAAGACGTCGGGCGCCACAACGCGGTCGACACCATCGCCGGCTGGATGTGGCTGCAGGACGCGACCGCACCGGGCTGCATGGACGGGGGCGACAAGGTGTTCTACACCACCGGGCGCCTGACCAGCGAGATGGTCATCAAGTCGGCCCAGATGGGGGTGCCCGTCGTGGTCTCCCGCAGCGGCATCACCGAAATGGGGCTTGAGGTGGCGCGCCGCGTCGGCCTGTGCGCCATCGGCCGCGCCACGAACAAGCGGTTCCTGTGCTATGCCAACCCGCAGCGCCTGCGCTGGGATGCCCGCCCTGCGCCCGTCGCCCCCCGCTCGCAGCCCGTGGATGCGCTTTGAATGCAGCAATAATCGGGTCCATGAGCCGAGAAGTCCACGTCATCGATCACCCCCTGGTCCAGCACAAGCTGACGCTGATGCGCCGAAAGGACACCAGCACCAAGAGCTTCCGCGAGCTGGTCCATGAACTGTCCGCCCTGCTGGCCTACGAGCTGACCCGCGACATGCCCATGCAGGAAATCGAGATCGAGACCCCGCTGGAGAAAATGACCTCGCGGGTGATCGACGGCAAGAAGGTGGTCCTGGCCTCCATCCTGCGCGCTGGCAACGGCTTTCTGGACGGCATGCTGCAGGTGATTCCCGGTGCCCGTGTCGGGCACATCGGCCTGTACCGGGATCCCGAGACCCTGCAGGCGGTCGAGTACTACTTCAAGATGCCGCAGGACATGAGCGAACGCGATGTCGTGGTGCTCGACCCGATGCTGGCCACCGGCAATTCGGCGGTGGCCGCGGTCGATCGCCTGAAGCAGACCAACCCCCGCTCGATCCGCTTCGTCTGCCTGGTCACCTGTCCGCAGGGACTCAAGACCTTTCACGATGCCCATCCGGACGTACCGGTCTACACGCCGGCCGTCGACCGCGGGCTCAATGAACACGGTTACATCGTCCCTGGTCTGGGCGATGCAGGTGACCGGATCTTCGGGACGAAGTGAGATCACCCCCGCGCCGCGCCTGCGGCGCGTCTCCCCCTCAAGGGGGCGGCACCTGTGGCCCGGCCAAGCCGGTTCCGCGGTGCCCTTGGCCCGTGCTGGCACCTGGTTTCCGTGCTGAAACACAGGGTTTGCCCGGATCGGGTATGGTTCGCCCATGGCAGCAGTTCCCGTTTCATTCTGGTCTTTGGGCTGGCGCACGCTCTGGCGCGACTGGCGGGCGGGTGAACTGCGCCTGCTGCTGATCGCGGTCACCCTGGCGGTCGCTGCGCTGACGGCGGTCGGCTTTTTTGCGGACCGGCTGCAGAACGGCTTGCAGCGCGACGCGCGGGCCCTCATTGGTGGTGACGCTGTCGTCAGCAGCGACCAACCGGCACCGGCCCCTTTCGAGGCGCAGGCGCGTGAGCAGGGCCTACAGGTCGCCCGCACGCTGAGTTTTCCCACCATGGGGCGGGCGCCCGACGATCTGGGCGGCGCGGCCCGGCTGGTGGCCCTGAAGGCGGTGGGCGAAGGCTACCCACTGCGCGGCAGCCTGCGGGTGACCGACCAGCCCGGGGGCGCCGAGCAGGTGGTGGCGGGCGGACCGCCGCGTGGCAGCGCGTGGGTCGACGCCGCCCTTCTCGGGGTGCTCGAACTCCAGTTGGGTCAGACCCTCTGGCTGGGTGACCGTGCCTTCGCGCTGGACAGGATCATCGTCGTCGAACCCGACCGGGGCGCCGGCTTCATGAGCTTTGCGCCCCGCGTCATGATCCATGCCGACGACCTGCCCGCCACCGGCCTGGTGCAGCCGGCCAGCCGCCTGAACTACCGACTGGCGGTGGCTGGTGACGACGCGGCTGTTGGCCGGTTCGTCCGCTGGGCCGAAGCCGAAATCGACCGGCCTGAGGTGCGTGGCATCCGGCTGGAGTCTCTGGAGGGTGGGCGTCCGGAGATGCAGCAGACCCTGGAGCGGGCCGAGAAATTCCTCAACCTGGTGGCCCTGCTGGCCGCCCTGCTGTGTGCGGTGGCCGTGGCGATTGCCTCGCGCGGCTTTGCGCAGCGCCACCTCGACGACTGTGCCATGTTGCGTGTGCTGGGGCTGTCCCAGGGAACCATGGCCCGTGCCTACACGCTGGAGTTCGTCCTGGTCGGGCTGATGGCCAGCGCGGCCGGTCTGGTGCTGGGCTTTCTGGTGCACCACGTGTTTGTTGTGCTGCTCGCCGGTCTGGTGGAGGCGGGGCTGCCAGCGCCGGGACTCAAGCCGGTCTGGCTGGGACTCGGCATGGGCCTGACCCTGATGATTGCCTTTGGCCTGCCACCGGTGCTGCAGCTGGCCCAGGTGCCCCCGTTGCGGGTGATCCGGCGCGATGTCGGACAGCTCAAGCCGGCCAGCCTGGCGGTGCTCTCGCTGGGGGTGGTCGGCTTTGCGAGCCTGCTCCTGATGGCCAGCCGCGACCTCAAGCTCGGCGGCATTGCGGTCGGCGGTTTCGCCGTGGCGGTGTTGCTGTTTGCCGTCGTCAGCTACCTGGCCGTACGCCTGCTGCGTGCCAGCGTCAACGAAGCGACCGCACCCCGCGCGCTGATCATGGCCACCCGCCAGCTCTCGGCCCGACCGGTGTTTGCCGTGGTGCAGATCAGCGCCCTGTCGGTGGGCCTGCTGGCGCTGGTGCTGCTGGTGCTGCTGCGCACCGACCTGATCGCCAGCTGGCGC
>SBFU01000152.1 GCA_006227785.1 Burkholderiales bacterium | reverse complement strand
CAGCATCGACCACGCCGTCGCCACCGTGCGCCGCTTCTTCGCCGAAGCGCCCTCCGAGGGCGCAGCCGCCGGCCGCACCGGGCCCTACTGAGCGGTCGAGGAGCGCGACCATGCCAGATCCGACGCAACTGCTCATCTTCATTGCGGCCGGCTGGCTGCTCAACCTCACCCCCGGACCCGACGTGCTCTACATCGTCAGTCATGCGTTGCGCAGCGGTGTGCGCGCCGGTCTCGTGGCGGCGATGGGTATCGTCAGCGGCTGCTTCGTGCACGTGTTCGCAGCCGCTTTGGGGGTCGGCGCGCTGCTGGCCACCTCGGCCACGGCCTTCACCGTCCTCAAGTGGGCGGGGGCGGCCTATCTGATGTGGATGGGCGTCAAACTCCTGCTGTCCAAGGGTGGTGCTTCCGCCGTCGTGCCAGCGGGTGTGAGCGCCGAGGCGGCGTCAGTGAAACTGTGGCGTGTGTACAGGCAGGGCTTTCTGACCAACGTGCTCAACCCCAAGGTGGCGCTGTTTTTCCTGGCCTTCGTCCCCCAGTTCATTGCACCCGGCACCGAGGACAAGCTGACCGCCTTCCTGCTGCTGGGGCTGCTGTTCAACCTGAATTCCTTGCCCATCAACCTGGGCTATGCCTGGATGGCCGGCTGGGCCGCACGCCGCGTTGGTGCGGTGCAGCGTGCCATGCACTGGATGGACAAGGCAGCCGGTGTCATGTTCGTCGGGTTTGGCCTCAGACTCGCCCTGTCCGACAATCCTTCCCGCTGATCCCTGGAGACCTTCATGCCCCATACCCACAAGATCACCCCGCAGGAAGCCCTGCAACGCACCATCGAGCACCGAGAGATCTTTCACGACGAGATGCTGCACCTGATGAGGCTGATCATGAGCGGTGAGATGTCGCCGGTGATGATGGCCGCGCTGGTCACTGGCCTGAGGGTCAAGAAAGAAACCATTGGCGAAATCACCGCCGCGGCGCAGGTGATGCGCGAGTTCTCGACCAAGGTGCATGTGGTCGACAGGACCCACCTGGTGGACATCGTGGGCACAGGTGGTGATGGCTCGCACACCTTCAACATCTCGACCTGTTCCATGTTCGTGGCCGCTGCTGCTGGTGCCCGTGTGAGCAAACACGGGGGGCGAAGCGTTTCCAGCAAGAGCGGCAGTGCCGATGTGCTGGAGAGCCTGGGCGTCAACATCAACCTGCCGCCCGAGGCCATCGCACGCAGCATCGCCGAGGTGGGGGTGGGCTTCATGTTTGCGCCCAACCACCACCCGGCCATGAAGAACGTGGCACCGGTGCGCCGCGAGCTGGGCATCAAGACCATCTTCAACATTCTGGGGCCGCTGACCAACCCGGCCTCGGCGCCCAACATCCTGATGGGCGTGTTCCACCCCGACCTCGTCGGCATCCAGGTACGTGCGCTGCAGCGCCTGGGTGCCGAGCATGCCGTGGTGGTCTATGGCCGCGACGGCATGGACGAGGTGTCGCTGGGCGCCGCCACCATGGTGGGGGAGCTCAAGGATGGCGAGATCGCCGAGTACGAGATCCACCCTGAAGATTTCGGCCTGACCATGGCCAGCAGCCGCGCGCTGCGTGTGGAAACGCCGGAGGATTCCAAGGCCATGCTGCTGGGTGTGCTCGAGGGCCGTGACGATCCGGCGCTCAAGGCCGCCCGGGACATCGTGGCCCTCAACGCCGGTGTGGCACTCTATGCGGCCAATGTGGTGCCGGACATGGGGCAGGGCATCGCGCTGGCCCAGCGGACCCTGGAGTCGGGTGCTGCGGCCGCCAAGCTGCGCGAGCTGCAGGCATTCACCCAGACCGTGACCGCCTCGGTCGGGCCCTGAGCACACCGACCATGCCCGCCTGGATGCAGAACGAGGGTGCCTGGATCGCCCTGGGTGTGTCGCTGCTGTTCATTGTGGCCGGCGTGGTGATGCACCGCGTCATTGTCAAGGTGCTCAAGGCACCGCCCCCGAAGGAAATCGATTCCCATGAGTGACATCCTGCAAAAAATCGTGGCGGTCAAGCACGATGAGATCGCCGCGGCCCGCAAGAAGAGGCCGCTGGCTGCCGTTCGGGAGGATGCCGAAAGTCGGGTGCTCACGCGCGATTTCGAAGGCGCCCTGCGAGCCAGGCTGGCGGTCGGCCAGCCAGCGGTGATCGCCGAAGTGAAGAAGGCCAGCCCCAGCAAAGGCGTCATCCGGGCAGACTTCATCCCGGCCGACATCGCCCAAAGCTATGCCGAGGGTGATGGCCAGGTCAGCGCGGCCTGCCTGTCGGTGCTGACCGACCGGCAGTTCTTCCAGGGCAGCCCCGACTACCTCAAGCAGGCCCGCGCGAGCTGTGACCTGCCGGTGCTTCGCAAGGACTTCATGGTGGATCCCTATCAGGTGTACGAGGCCCGGGTCATGGGCGCCGACTGCATCCTGCTGATTGCCGCCTGCCTGGACGACGCCCAGATGGCCGACCTGGAGGCCACGGCCCTGGGGCTGAACATGTCCGTCCTGGTCGAGGTGCACGACCGCGAGGAATTGCATCGCGCGCTCAAGCTCAGGACACCCTTGGTCGGTATCAACAACCGCAACCTGCGCAGCTT
>SBFU01000207.1 GCA_006227785.1 Burkholderiales bacterium | reverse complement strand
CAGGTATTCCCAGACCAGCACGCCACGCAGCAGCGAGTGACGCGCACCCAGGGCGTGCATGACGGTGGCATCGTAGAGCTGGCGGCTGCGGCTGGCGGCCACCACACTGGCCAGCACCAGCAGGCTGGCGGCCAGGCAGACACCGGCCACCACCACCAGCCCGCTGCTGGCCCGGCCCATCAGGGCGCGGGTCTCGCGCAACATGGACTCGGTGCGCACGGTGGCGATGTTGGGGGCTGCGGCAGCCAGCCGGTCCTGCGCGGCCAGGGTCTGGTCGGATGCCATCCAGGCGGCGCCGACATGGCGGGTGATGAAGGGGTCGAGCACACCGTCGCTGAAGATCGCCTCCAGCCACAGCCGCGACTGCATGCGGCGCTGGCTGTAGATGGCCACCAGCGTCGCTTCCACCGGGCTGCCCATGATCTCGAAGCGCAGGCGGTCGCCCACCTTCAGTCCCAGTTCGTCCGCTTCCCGGTCTTCCATGGCCACCAGCGGTTCACCCGTGTGGTCCTGGGGCCACCAGGCGCCGCGGTCGATGATGACGTCGTCGAAGTTGCCGCTGCGGTTGCTGAGCTTGTGCTCGTCACGCGCCTCGCGGGCGCGGTCACCGTCGTCGCTCTGGCGCAGTTCTTCGCCATTGACCGCGGACAGGCGGCCCAGCACCAGCGGCGCGGTACGCACGTCCTGCAGTCCGGCCGAGACCTGCAGGGTCTCGCTCAGCAGCGGGATCTGCTCGGTCTGCACGTCGTAGAACACGAGCGCCGGTGCGTTGGCCGGCACGGTGTCGTTGACGGTGCGCAGCAGGGTCATGACCACCAGGGTGCAGGCCACCAGCAGGGTCAGGGCGGAACCCAGCGAGAGCAGGGCGGTGCGCAGCGGGGAGTGGGGCTGCTGCAGGCCGGCCAGGGCCAGCTGCATGGGCAGCGGCAGACGCCGGTGGTGTTGCAGCCGCGCGGCCACCAGGCGCAGCAGGCGCGTAGCGGCGTCCAGCACACCCAGCAGGGCGGCGGTGGCGACCACAAAGGCCAGACCGAAGCGCGGGTCGGGCAGCACCGCCACCAGCAGGGCCAGCGTGGCGCTGGCCACCGCGGCCGTCAGCCACCAGGCGCGGCGCGGGGTGTGCAGCGCCTGACCTTCGACGCCGCGGAACAGGGCGGCCGGGCTGACCGAGAGCGCGCGACCGAGGGCCGGCAGAGAAAAAGCCAGCGCGGTGAGCACCCCGAACAGCATGGCGACCAGGGCCGGTTGCCACAGGCCTTGCACCAGCAGCGTCACCGGCAGGCGGTCGGCCGCCAGCTGCGCGCCGGCCAGCGCCAGTCCCATGCCCAGTGCGACACCGGCCGCGCTGGCCAGCACCGCCAGCATCAGGATCTGCAGCAGCACCAGGGCCGCCAGCCGGCCGTCGCGCAGGCCCAGCGCCCGCAGCGTGGCCAGGCTGGTGAGCTTGCCCTGCAGGTAGGCCTGCACGCTGTTGAAGACCCCCAGTCCGCCAATGAACAGCGCCGAGAACCCGATCAGCAGCAGTCCCGAGGCGATCTGTCCCAGCACCTCGGCCATGCGGTCGCTGCGCTCGTCGAAGCTGCGCACCTCGGCGTCCAGCTGTGGGAAGGCGGCCATGAAGGCATCGCGCCAGGCGGTGGCCGAGGTGCGGCTGCTGTTGTCGATGCGCACCCGGTAGCGGTATTCGACGCGGCTGAGCGGTTGCACCAGCCCGGTGGCCATCAGGGCGCCTTCGGCCACCAGCACCGGAGCGGCGCCCCAGTCGGCGCGCAGGCTGCGGTCCGGCTGGCGCACGATGAGGGCGCGCACCTCCAGGTCCAGGTCGCCGATGGCGATGCGGTCGCCTGCCTGCAGGCCCAGGCGCGTGGCCAGCGAGCCGTCGATGGCGGCACCCCACTGGCCCTGACGCGGCGCCAGCGTGTCTTCCAGCGGCGCGCTCGGGTTCAGTTCCACCTGACCGACCAGCGGATAGGCGTCGTCGGCGCTGAGCAGCTCGATGAGCTGGGCGCGGCCGTCGTCGGTGCGCAGCATGGTGCGCAGCTCGATCACCCGCGAGACGGTGGCGCGCTGCTGCATCCACTCCAGCGTGTCGGCTGACAGCGGGGCGGGGGCTTCGATTTCCACGTCGCCGCCGAAGATCTGGCGCGCGTCGTTGGCCAGTGCGTCGGCCACCTGGCGGTACAGGCCGCCGCCGGCGGCCACCAGCGAGACGCCCAGCACCAGGCAGGCGACAAAAATCCAGAGCCGGCGGCCGCTGGCGCGCAGGTCGCGCCAGGCCAGCTCAAGCAGGAAGCGCATCGTGGGGTTCCGGTGCGGCGCGGGCCGGTGTTTCGTGCAGCTGGCCGTCGTGCAGGCGCAGCGTGCGGTCGCAACGGGCGGCGAAGTCCAGGTCGTGCGTCACCAGCACCAGGGTGGTGCCGAGCTCGCGGTTTGCCCGCGCCAGAGTCTCGAGCACCTGCACCCCGGTGCGGCTGTCGAGCGCCCCGGTCGGCTCGTCGCACAGCAGGACCGCCGGCTGCTTGGCGATCGCGCGCGCGATGGCCACCCGCTGCTGCTCGCCGCCGGACAACTGCGCCGGGAAGTGGTCCATGCGTTCCTCCAGGCC
>SBFU01000272.1 GCA_006227785.1 Burkholderiales bacterium | reverse complement strand
CTCATCCGTCGTGTGCCTCTTCCGCCTCGTGGTACTTGCGGCGGATCTCGTCCATGTCGACCTGCGGCTCGGGGAAGCGCATCCTGAGCTTCTCGAGGGCCTCCACCACGATCTCGGCGATCGCCAGGTTCCGGACCCACTTGCGGTCGGCGGGGATGACGAACCAGGGCGCGTTCCCGGTGCTGCAGCGGCGGAAGGCCTCCTCGTAGGCGGCCGTGTAGTCGTCCCAGAGCGGCCGCTCGGAGTAGTCGGCGTCGCTGATCTTCCAGTTCTTCTTCGGGTTCTCGATGCGTTTCCCGAAACGCTCGAGCTGCTCCTCACGGCCGATGTGCAGGAAGAACTTGAGGATCGTCGTGCCTTCCTCGTGCAGCATCCGCTCGAAGTCGACGATCTGCGCGTAGCGCTGCTCCCAGACGCGGCGGGGAATGAGCTCCCGCACCCGCGCGATGCAGACGTCTTCGTAGTGGCTGCGGTTGAACACCATGATTTCGCCCGCACCGGGGACCTGCTGGTGGATGCGCCACAGATAGTCATGTGCACGCTCACGGTCGGTGGGGGCTTTCCAGCCGACCGTGTGCACCCCCAGAGGACTGGTGCGGGAAAACACGCCGCGCACTGTACCGTCCTTGCCTGAGGTGTCCATGCCCTGCAGCACCAGCAGCAGCTTGAAGCGGCCATCGGCGTAGAACAGTTCCTGCAGCCCGTCCAGCTCGGCTGCCAGGGCTTCCACGCGTGCCTTGTCGCCCGCCTTGTCGCCCTGCGACAGCGGTCGGGCATCCGGGTCGAGCTCCTTCAGCCGGATGCGCTGGCCAGCGCCGGGCTGCCACGGGCCCAGGGCATCGGCCCGGGTTGGCCGCAAAGCGGCCGCTGGAAAGGGCAGGGCGATCGGGTCCTGGTCGGGCATGGGTGAGGATTGATTTACGTTTACGTAAACGTAAATTTGCGATCTTACCGCAGCACCGCCGGATACACCATGGGGCTGACCCTGTACGCATGAGATCGGGTGCAGCGCACTACAATACTTAATGGGGTATGTTCAGGTGTCCGCATCAGGGTGCTGCTACCCATCCACACGCCGGAGTTCCGACATGACCACCGTTCAAGATCCCGAGCGCAAGCGCGCGCTGGTGCTGCGACTCAAGCGTGTCGAGGGTCAACTGCGAGGCATCCAGAAACTCATCGAGACCGATGCCGACTGCGAAAAGGTGGCCCAGCAACTGGCGGCCGCCCGCAAGGCGCTGGACAAGTCCTTTTTTGC
This sequence comes from Burkholderiales bacterium, assembly GCA_006227785.1. Classification (GTDB taxonomy): domain Bacteria; phylum Pseudomonadota; class Gammaproteobacteria; order Burkholderiales; family Burkholderiaceae_C; genus Hydrogenophaga. Next base: position 1,349 of record SBFU01000272.1, on the reverse strand, counting down.
CATGGTGGGCTGCGTCATCGCCCAGGGCGACGTGCCGCCGGACGACGTCGCCGACATGCTCTCGCGTTTTTCCTGAACGGTCAGACCCCATTTCTCCATGAAGCCCATCCAGCTTTTCGATCCGGACTCCAGCACCTACACCTATGTGCTGTTCGACCAGACCACGCGCCAGGCGGTCATCATCGACCCGGTCGACGAGCAACTGGACAGGGATCTGGCCTGCCTGCGCGAGTACGGCTTGAAGCTGGTCTGGACGGTTGAAACCCATGCCCATGCCGACCACATCACCAGTGCCGGGAAGCTGGCCGAAATGGCGGGTGCCCGTACCGCAGCGCCGATCGGCTGTGGCATCGGGACCGCCGCCATGCAGCTGCAGCATGGTGATACGCTGGAGTTCGGCGGTGAAACCCTGCGCGCCCTGCACACGCCGGGCCACACGGCGGGCAGCATGAGCTTCGTCTGGCGCGATCATGTGTTCACCGGCGACACCCTGCTGATCAATGGCTGTGGCCGCACCGATTTCCAGTCTGGCAGCGCTCACGATCTCTACCGCAGCCTGACCCAGGTCCTGTTTGCGCTGCCGGACGCCACCACGGTCTGGCCCGGGCACGACTACCAGGGTCGCACACACTCGACCATCGGGCAGGAAAAGGCGTCCAATGCCCGTGTCGCGGGCAGGAGCGAAGCCGAATTCGTGGCCATCATGGAGGGCCTGAACCTGCCCCGGCCGCGGCGCATCGACGAAGCGGTGCCTGCCAATCTGACGTCCGGGCTGCGCCACGATGTCGACGGCGTGTTGCTCATGCAGCCCCGGCCACCAGGCAAGGGCGGCTATGCCGGCGATGTCTCGCCGCAACTGGCCTGGCAATGGGTGCAATCGGGCGAGGCGGTGCTGGTCGATGTGCGCACCGACGCCGAGCGTGAGTGGGTGGGCTTTGTGCCGGGCGCCATCCCCCTGGCCTGGAAGCAGTGGCCCGGCATGCAGCCCAACCCCCAGTTCGACGCAGGCATCCGGGCCGCGGCCGCAGACGGCCGCAAGCTGGTGCTGCTGTGCCGCAGTGGTGTGCGTTCGATCGCGGCAGCCCAGCGAGCCACCGAACTGGGTTTGCAGGCCTACAACATCCTTGAAGGCTTCGAAGGCGATCCCGACGCACAGGCGCAGCGTGGACGCCGCGGGGGCTGGCGCTTTCACGGTTTGCCGTGGCGCCAGAACTGACGGCCTGTCTGCAGGTCCTCACGCGCTTGCAGGTGTGACAAATGTCGCACCGGTGTTGCGCGGCTGCCAGAACCCGCCGCCCCTGTAAAGCGAAATTCAACCAAAAGGGTAACAACCCCTGTCAGATCTGACA
>SBFU01000162.1 GCA_006227785.1 Burkholderiales bacterium | reverse complement strand
CTGCAGTCCATGGCCTGGCCGCTGGTGCTGTTGCTGGCCTGGTTTGTCGGCGAGCGGCTGCACGAGCTGTGGTTGATTCCGCGCGTCTCCAGCTATGTGGCCGTGGGCCTGCTGGGCAGTCTCGTCAACCTGCCGGGGCTCACCGTGGCCGTGCCGGGACTGCCGTTCCTGGCCAATGTGGCGCTGTCGCTGGTGTTGTTCGAACTGGGCTACCGCATCAATCTGCGCTGGTTCCGCCACAACCCCTGGGTGGCAGTGATCGGGGTGGTCGAGTCCCTGGTGACCTTCGGCCTGATCTATCTGGTCTGCGATTACTTCGGACTGGCGCAGGATGTCTCGCTCATCATCGCGGCGCTGTCCATCTCCGCTTCACCAGCCGGCATTGTGCGGGTGGCCAACGAGCTGCGCAGCGCCGGCCAGGTTTCCGAGCGTGTGCTGCACCTGTGCGCCATCAACTGCATGCTGTCGGTGCTGGCGCTCAAGCTGGTGGTCGGCTACTGGCACCTGAACACCTCGGGTGATCTTGTGCTGGCGGCCTTTGGCAGCATCCATGTCTTTGTCACCTCGGTCGGCGTGGGTGCCCTGCTGGGCGTGGTCGTGCCCCTGCTGCTGCGCCAGCGCGCCACCCGCGAGCGTGGCGTGACGGTGGTGTTTGCCCTGTCGGTCGTGCTGCTGACCACCATGGCCTACGGGCTCAAGCTGTCGCCACTGCTGGCGGCGCTGACCTTCGGTGTCGTGGCCCGTGGCCGCCGCATCCACCTGACCAACGCCCAGCGCGACTTCGGTACCGCCGGCGACCTGCTGTCGGTGTTCCTGTTCGTCTACATTGCCTCGCTGCTGGACTGGAGCGATGTGGCCACGGGCTTCGTGCTCGGCCTGGCCCTGATCGCCGTCCGCACCCTGTCCAAGGTGGCCTGCAGCGTGGCGGCGGCCCGTCTGTCCGGCATCACCGAGCGCAAGGGGCTGCTGACCGGCCTGGCGCTCACACCCATGTCGGCCTTTGCCATCCTGCTGCTGGAGCAAAGTCGTCTGTACGGATTCGACCCGGCCGCGCAGGTGCTGTCGGTGATGGCCGCCATGATGCTGCTGCAGGAACTGCTGGGGCCGGTGGTCACCCAGCGCACCCTGATGGCGGCGCATGAAACCCATGTCACGCGTCAGGCGTGACCCGAGCCAGGAGCCCCCATGCCACTTGAACCCTTCAAGGCCTCCGACTCCCTGACCATGGGTGTCGAACTCGAACTGCAACTGGTCAACACCTACGACATGGACCTCTCCAGCAGCGCCAACGACTTGCTGGAGCTGCTGGGCCGCAAGCCGTTTCCGGGCGTTGTCACACCGGAGATGACGCAGAGCATGATCGAGATCGCCACCAGCGTCCAGCGCGAACACGGTCCGTTGCTGACCCAGCTGCAGCAGATCCGTGACACCCTGGTGGTGGCGGGCGACCGGCTCAATATCGAGCTGGCCGGTGGTGGCACACACCCCTTCCAGCGCTGGTTCGAGCAGCGCATCTTCTCCAAGCCCCGCTTCCAGCAGCTCTCGGGTCTCTATGGCTACCTGGCCAAGCAGTTCACCGTGTTTGGCCAGCACGTTCACATCGGCTGCGCCAGTGCCGACGAGGCCCTGTTCCTGCTGCACTCGCTCAACCGATATGTGCCGCACTTCATCGCCCTGTCGGCCTCGTCGCCGTTTTCACAGGGGGTGGACACCCTGTTCGATTCGGCCCGCCTGAACTCGGTCTTCGCCTTCCCGCTCAGCGGCCGGGCCCCCTTCGTGCTGAGCTGGGACGAATTTGCCAGCGGTTATTTCACCAAAATGGAATCCACCGGCGTGGTCAAGTCCATGAAGGACTTCTACTGGGACATCCGTCCCAAGCCCGAGTACGGCACCATCGAACTGCGGGTCTGCGACACCCCGCTGACGGTGGAGCGCGCCGCCGGCCTGGCGTGTTATCTGCAGGCCCTGTGCCGCCACCTGCTCGAGCGCAACGAACCGCCGCCCGAAGAGGACGATTACCTGGTCTACACCTACAACCGCTTCCAGGCCTGCCGATTTGGCCTGGACGGGATGATGGTCAACCCCAAGACACGCGAACAGATCAGCATCCGCGAGGATGTGCTGGCCACGGTGCGCCACCTGGCGCCACATGCCGAGGCCTTGCGCTCGCAGGCGGCGCTGGACGAGATTGAGCGCACGGTGGCCCAGGGCAACCATGCCACCTGGCTGCGCCGCTGCTTTGCCGAAAGCGGCAGTGTGCAGGCGGTGGTGCGGGCCAGCGTCGACGCACTGCGCAACGGCCCCGGTTGACCGGCCCGTGCGAGGGGCCGCGGGGCGGTTCATCGCGCCGTACGGCAGGGATCTGGCCGGATTTTCCGGCCATTTCTGCGTTTGTCAGGCATCTTCCTACAGCGGGAATGGCGGGACGCCGACTTAACGATTTGAAACGAGACAAATACAGTTCGTCACATCGAATCCGAATTTGTCTTGTCACCGAATCGCACAGGAAGGACGCCATCATGAAAGCCGCCAACAGCCTCAACCCGTTTGTCCTCATGCTCGATCCTGAGGCTGTGATCAACGCCATGGAGTGCAGCACCAGCCTGCGC
>SBFU01000025.1 GCA_006227785.1 Burkholderiales bacterium | reverse complement strand
CATGCCGCTGGCGCTCATACGAATCTAGGTGCACGAGCCAAGGCCGGTGCAGCGTGGACCGTGATCGGGTTTGGTGCCGGCCAAGTGCTGCGGCTGGCGGCCAATATCGCGCTGGCGGCCATTTTGTTCGAAGAGGCCTTCGCGTTGATGGCCATTGTGGCCGCCGTCATGCAGGGCTTGGCGATGTTTTCGGACATTGGCCTGAAGCCGAGTGTGATTCAGAACCAGCGCGGAGACCAAGCGGATTTTGTCCACACGGCATGGACCATGCAAGTCATCCGTGGCGGCGTGCTTTTTCTGGCTGCCGTGGCCTTGGCTTGGCCCATGGCCGCGGTCTATGGTGCCAACGATCCGATGGCTTATGAACTTCGCTGGCTGATGCCGATCGTGGCGCTGACGGCGCTCGTTGACGGCTTTCAGTCGAGTCGACTGCTCACCGCAGCGCGGCAGATGCAAATCGCCAGAATGACCTTGCTGGAAATCATCGTGCAAGTGACGAACGTCCTGATGATGCTGTGGTTGGCCTGGGTCATGCGCTCGGTTTATGCGCTGGCGATCGCAGCTGTGCTCTCGTCCTGCCTGAAGATGGCGCTGAGCTACTGGATGCTGCCTGGCGCAAGCAGTCGCTTTCGGCTGGAGCCTGCGGCCTTTCGTTCCATCCTTTCGTTTGGCAAGTGGATATTTCTGAGCACCGTCCTTGCATTCCTTTCGATTCAGATTGATCGGCTGGTGTTTGCTGGCCTGTATCCTTTAGCCGATTTCGGGGTGTACTCGATTGCAGCCAGTCTGGCCATGATGGTGGGGGTGCTGGCAGGCTCGTTGCAGTTGACTGTGATTTTTCCCTGGTATTCGCGCATGCTGGACGAGGGCCACCCCTTGGAGGAAGCGTTTCGGCGAACCCGTGCGCCGATTCTGGTGATGTCGACCTACGTCTGCTGCTTGTTGATCGTGGGTGCGGACAGCTTCTTCGAACTGGCGTACGACGACCGGTATGCAAAGGCGGCCGTCTATCTCCCCATTTTGGCGGTGGGTGCGTGGTTCAGCAGCCTGGAGAGCATGTATGGCGCTGCCTTTCTGGCCAGCGGGCGGTCGAAATGGGTGGCCATGGTTGGTGGGGCCAAGGTTATTTCCTTCCTGCTGCTGCTGGTACCCGTGCTGTTGTGGGATGCACCTCTTTGGATTGCTGCGCTGATTGCCTCTGTCAGCGAAATGGCGCGTGCGGGCGTGGCGCAGTTGCTAGGGCGCCGCATGGGACTCAAGAATCTGCGCATGGAGACCGGCATGCTGTTCGTTCTGGTACTGGGCTCGGTGCTCGGGCTGGCATTCAGCACGCAGATGGCCACGGTAGCCTTCTTGCATCCGATCTGGCGGCTGGCGATGCTCGGGGTACTGATGAGCCTGCTGTTCTTGCCGCTGTTCGTGCGCTACCTGCTGCCCCTGGTCAGGCGCTCGCGATCCTGAGTCTGTGCCCGGGGTTCATCCGGCAACGAAATGCCCACTCTTGCCCCCGCGCTTCTCCACCAGCCTGACCGCCTCCAGCGTCATGCCCCGGTCGACCGCCTTGCACATGTCGTAGATGGTCAGCAGCGCCACGCTGCAGGCGGTGAGGGCTTCCATCTCGACGCCGGTCTGGCCGGTGCACTCGGCGGTGGCGCGGCAGATGACGACCGGCGCGGCCGCCTCGATCTCGAACTCGACCGCCACGCGGGTCAGGGCGATCGGGTGGCACAGTGGGATGAGGTCGGCGGTGCGTTTGGCGCCCTGGATGCCGGCGATGCGGGCGATGCCCAGCACATCGCCCTTTTTTGCGTTGCCTGAGCGGATCAGCTCCAGGGTGGCCGGTTCCATGCGGATGCGGCCTTCGGCCACCGCCACCCGGTGGGTGTGGGCCTTGGCGGCGACGTCGACCATGTGGGCCTGGCCCTGGGCGTCGAAATGGGTCAGGCCGCCGTTGGGGGCGTGGTTTGTTTCGTTCATGGCGCAGCTTTGCCTGGAATTTACCCAAGGGCCGGATGAACCCCGGCCGGTTGCCGGCATCATACGGGGATGCGGATGATTGTTTCCCCCGCGGGCCGGTCCTGGCGCCCGTTGGCCTTCTTTCTGGCGGCTGCGTTGGCGGTGCCGCTGGGGCCGCTGGGCGCGCAGCCGGTGCCTGTCGGGCCCGCACTGCCCGAGCTGGGGGATGTGGAAGGCATGACCCTGTCGGACGAGCGCCGCCTGGGGGACCGCATCGCGCGCGACATCTACCGCGATCCGGACTACCTCGATGACCCGCTGCTGGGCGACTACCTGCAGCTGCTGTGGCAACCCCTGCTGGCGGCGGCGCGGGCACGGGGCGAGATATCGCCCGAGCTGGCCGGGCGCATGGCCTGGGAGCTGATGATCTCGCGCGACCGCCGGGTCAATGCCTTCGCCCTGCCAGGCGGCTATTTCGGCGTCCACCTGGGCCTGATCGCGACCACCGAGACCTCGGCGGAACTGGCCTCGGTGCTGGCCCATGAAATGGCGCACGTGTCGCAGCGCCACATCGCCCGCATGCTCACGCGGCAGGACCGGGTGGCGCCCTGGGTGCTGGGCGCGATGATCCTGGGTGCGCTGGCGGCGCGCAGCAATGCGGA
>SBFU01000258.1 GCA_006227785.1 Burkholderiales bacterium | reverse complement strand
GCGGGACTTGATCAGTTCGGAGATTTCAGCGGGATTGAGTTGCATGACTCTTTCCTTCTTTCGTTGAGGGTATGCGGGCCGGTAGGGACGAGTCCGTGCGGGCTCAGGCCGTCAGGGCCACTTTCATTTGTTCCAGACGGGCTTTGACCGACGTGTCGAGGACTTCGTCGCCCACGACCACCCGGACGCCACCGATGAGCTCAGGCTGCAGATGGACCTGCAGGTTGAGCTTGCGGCCGAAACGCTTCTCCAGCACCTGACCCAGCTCGGCCAGCGCAGCGGCATCGATGTCGAAGGCGCTGTACACCACGGCATCGGACGCCCCCAGCTGGGCATTCTTGAGCGTGCGGAACTGGTCGGCAATCTCGGACATGGCCGCCAGGCGGCCGTTGTCGATGACGGTGCGCAGGAAGTTCTGACCCATGGCCGGCAGCGCCGACTTGAGCACGCCGGTGACGACGTTGTACACCTCATCGGCGGACGTCTTGGGGTTGTCGGCGAACTGGCGCAGCTGCTCGTTGGAGGCAACGGCGGCCAGCTCGTCCAGCCAGACGCTGGCGGCAGCGGCTTCGGAGCCGGCAGCCTTGAACAGCGCTTCTGCGTAGGGGCGGGCGATGGTGGCGATTTCGGCCATGGTCTACCTGATGGGTGTATCGGGGATCAGAGCTCGGTCTTCAGGCGAGTCAGCATCTCGGCATGCACGCTGGCGTTGACCTCGCGCTGCAGGATCTGTTCGGCGCCTTTGACCGCCAGGGCGGCGACCTCGTCACGCAGGGCCTCGCGCGCCTTGAAGGCTTCGGCTTCGGCTTCCTGGCGTGCGGCCGCCACGATCTTCGCCGCCTCTTCGGTGGCGCGGGCCTTGGCTTCCTCGATCAGGGTCTGAGCGCGGCGCTCGGCATCGGCCAGGCGGGTCGCGGACTCGTTGCGCGATTTGGAGAGCTCTTCTTCCACCCGCTTGTTGGCCACGGCCAGCTCGGTCTTGGCCTTCTCGGCCGCAGCCAGGCCGTCGGAAATCTTCAGCGCACGCTCGTCAAGCGCCTTGGCGATCGGTGGCCACACGAACTTCATCGTGAACCACACCAGGATCGCAAAGACGATGGCCTGCGCGAAGAGGGTTGCATTGATGTTCATCGCAACGCCTTTCTGTGTGTTGACAAGAGTGGAGATGCCATGGCCGCTGCCTGGCGGCGCCCCGTGGAGCAGGACCTCCTCGGCCCTGGCTGCCTTCTGCGGGCGCCCGCCTGGCGGGGCGGCCCAACCCGATTACAGCGTGAAGGGGTTGGCGAAAGCGAACAGCAGGGCAATGGCCACGCCGATCAGGAAGGCGGCGTCGATCAGACCGGCCAGAATGAACATCTTGGTCTGCAGGTCGTTCATCAGCTCGGGCTGACGGGCCGAGGACTCGAGGAATTTGCCGCCCATCAGCGCGATGCCGATGGAAGCGCCGATGGCGCCCAGACCGACGATGAGACCACAAGCCAGTGCGACGAGACCCAGAACGTTTTCCATGTTGACTCCTGTTGAGATGGAAGTGAGTTGAAAAGAGAAAAGGAACGAAAGTGAAACCCGAGCGCTGCGCGTCAGCGAGCGTCAGTGCGCATCATGGGCCTGCCCCAGATAGATGAGGGCCAGGGTCATGAAGATGAAAGCCTGCAAGGTGATGACCAGGATGTGGAACAACGCCCAGATGGTGCCGGCGATCAGGTGCCCGACGAAGAACAGGGCCCCGCTGAACGAGAGGGCAGCAAAACCGCCCAGCAGCGCAATCAGCATGAACACCAGCTCGCCCGCGAACATGTTGCCAAACAACCGCATGCCGTGGGACACCGTCTTGGCCACGAACTCGATCATTTGCATCAGGAAGTTGACCACGCCCAGCAGCAGGGCCCAGATCGGGTTCTTGCTGGTGCCGAAAGGTGCGGTGACCAGCTCGTGCGTCCAGCCGCCCAGGCCCTTGATCTTGATGTTGTAGAACAGGCACATCAGCAGCACGGAGATGGACAGGCCCAGCGTGGTGGACAGGTCGGCGGAAGGCACGACACGCAGGTAATCGGGGAAACCCATGGCAGGTCCGGCCACGTGCCAGATGGCGGGCAGCAGATCGACCGGCAGCAGGTCCATGAAGTTCATCATGAACACCCAGCAGAACACCACCAGCGCCATCGGAGCGATCAGCTTGCGGCTCTGCGCGTTGTGGATGACACCCTTGGCTTGCGTGTCGACCATCTCAACCAGCAGCTCCACAAAGGCCTGGAAGCGACCGGGAACGCCCGAGGTCGCCTTGCGGGCAGCCGACCACAGAAACCAGCAGACCAACGCACCCAGGATGATGTTCACCACGACCGAGTCGATGTTGATCACCGAGAAGTCGATGATCGACTCCTGCTTCTTGTTGCTCAGGTGAACCAGGTGGTGTCGGATGTATTCACCGGGGGTGGGGCCGGTCGTTCCTTCAGCAGCCATTTGTGTATGCCAATCCAGCGTTTCAGTTGCGGCGCCGCGCCTGGAGCCAGAAGCCCAGGCCGTACACCTTCAGAACCAACACAAGGCCGGCCAACAGGCCAAGCCAGCTCAGGTCAGGGACCAGATACCGGGCGGACCACAACATGGCCACGGTCAGCAG
>SBFU01000439.1 GCA_006227785.1 Burkholderiales bacterium | reverse complement strand
CACCGGCGGCGTCCATCCGGTGGGCGCCGCGTTCGGCGGCCTCGCCTTCGAGCAGCAGGCGGGTCTGCAGCACGTCGTCGAACTCGGCCAAAGACAGTTTGGGCACCTGCATGCCGGCATGCGGCACGTTGACCAGCGCCCCTTCGGCCGCCAGCCGCTGCAGCGCGGCGCGCACCGGCATCACGCCTACACCCAGTTTTTCGGCGATGGCGTGGATTTTCAGCCGCTCTCCAGGCAGGAACTGGCCCACGGTGACCCACTGGCGCAGCCGTGAGTAGGTTTGATCCTGTTGGGTCGAAGAGGCAGACTTCATGCCATCGGCGTGATCTGGGACAGCACCTCGTCGAGCGCGCTGATCAGCTGCGCGACGTGTTCGTCGGTCGTCTGCGGGCACACCAGCATCATGTTGTGGAAGGGCGTGATCATCACGCCGCGGTTGAGCAGGCCCAGATGGATCAGGTGCTCCAGCTCGCCGTCGAGGATACGATCGGCTTCGCTGCCATTCCTGGGTGGGGCCGGGCTGAACTGGAACTCGGTGCGCGCGCCGACCTGGGTCACGCACCAGGGCAGGCGGTGATCCGCGATCACGTGGCGAAGACCGGCGGCAAGCCGGTGGGCCAGGGACAGCATGTGGCCATACGCGTCGGGCGTCATGACCTCGCTCAGCGCGGCGCGCATGGCGGCCATGGCCAGCATGTTGCCGGTCAGCGTGGTGCCGATGCCGCTGTGGCCGGGTGGGGCTTCGCGCTTGGCGCGCTCGGCGCGTGATGCCAGTTCGGCGCTCATGCCGTAGACCGCGCAGGGCACGCCGCCGCCGACGGGTTTTCCCAGCACCAGTGCGTCGGCCTGGATGCCGTGGGCGCGGGCATATCCACTGGGCCCTGTGCTGATGGTGTGGGTCTCGTCCATCACGAGCAACGCGCCGTGACGCCGGATGATCTTCTGGGCTTCCTCCCAGAAGCCCGGTTCCGGCAGCACCATGCCGATGTTGGTCATCACCGGCTCAGCCAGCACACAGGCCACGTCGCCGCCCGCCAGTGCCGCGTCCAGCGCCGCGAGGTCGTTGAACTCGACCACCACCGTGGTGTCCAGCAGGCTGTGCACCTGCCCCAGCAGGCTGTCACGCTGCACAGGCCGGCCGTCGACCAGGTCGACGAACACGTCTTCGATGGTGCCGTGGTAGCAGCCGTTGAACACCAGGATCTTTCGGCGGCCGGTGGCGGCGCGGACCCAGCGCACGATGTAGCGGTTGGCGTCGGTCGCGCTCATTGCGAACTGCCAGACCGGCAGGCCGAAGCGCTGCGCCAGCTGTTCGCCCACCTCGGCCGCGTCTTCGGTGGCCAGCATGGTGGTGTAGCCTCGCGCGGCCTGGCGGGAGAGGGCGGTGGCCACCGGCGCCGGCGAGTGGCCGAACATGGCGCCGGTGTCGCCCAGACAGAAGTCGATCAGGGTGTGGCCGTCGACATCGGTCACCTGGGCGCCGCTGGCGTGCTCGACGTGCAGCGCAAAGGGCGTGCCCCAGTCGTTCATCCAGTGCAGCGGCACGCCGAACAGCAGGTGCTCGCGGGCCCGGGTGGCCAGGGCGGACGAACGGGGGTGGTCTTCGGTGAACCGGGCGCGCTCCTGGGTGAGGAAGGCTTGCGCGCGCAGCCAGTCCAGGCCGGAGCGGGTGCGGTGTGGCTCTTGCGTCATGGCATGCGTCTCCTCAGACCAGCAGCAGAAGGTGTTCGCGCTCCCAGGAGCTGATCACCCGGTTGTAGGTGGCGTATTCGAGTTCCTTGACCGCGAGGAAGGCGTCGATGAAGGCGCCGCCGAACACATCGCGCAAGGCCTCGCACTCGCGCATGCGGCGGATCGAATCCTCCATGTGGCTGGGGAGTTCATGGTCGCGGTCCCAGGCGCTGGTTTTCATCGGCTCGCTGGGCTGGCGTTTTTCCATCATGCCCAGGTAGCCGGCGCCCAGGGTGGCCGCCATGGCGAGGTAGGGGTTCACGTCCACGCCCGGCACGCGGTTTTCCACCCGTCGGTTGGCAGCGTCGGACTCGGGCACGCGGATGCCGCAGGTGCGGTTGTCGTAGCCCCATTGCACGTTGATGGGGGCCGACATGTGCGGCGACAGGCGCCGGTACGAGTTCACATAGGGCGCCAGCATGGGCATGACCTGGGGCACGTAGCGCTGCAGGCCGGCGATGAAGTGCCGGAAGTGCGGCGTCACGGCACCCTCGTCGTCGCTGAAGATGTTGCGGCCGGTCTCACGGTCCAGAATGCTCTGGTGGATGTGCATGGCGCTGCCAGGCTCTGCCTCCATCGGCTTGGCCATAAAGGTGGCGAAGATGCCGTGGCGCAGCGCGGTCTCACGCACGGTGCGCTTGAACAGGAACACCCGGTCGGCCAGGTCCATGGCGTCGCCGTGGGTGAAGTTGATCTCCATCTGGCCCGCGCCGGCCTCGTGGATCAGGGTTTCCACGCCCAGGCGGTGCACCTCGCAGAAGCGCGAAAGCTCCAGAAAGAAGGGGTCGAAGTCGTTGACCGCGTCGATCGAATACGACTGCCGGCCGGCTTCGGGTTTGCCGGTGCGGCCCAGTGGCGGCTGCAGCGGCTCGTGCGGGTTCTGCTGGCGGGCCACCAGATAGAACTCCATTTCGGGCGCGACCACCGGTTGCCAGCCCTGGGCCTCATACAGCGCCAGCACCCGGCGCAGCACGCCGCGCGGCGACAGCGCGACCGGCGAACCGTCGAACTCCTGGCAGTCGTGGATGATCACCGCGACCTGTTCGGCCGCCCACGGCACCATGCGGGCGGTCGACAAGTCGGGCACGCAGACCATGTCCGGGTCGGTGTCACCGACGAATTCGGTGTTGTCGGGCTGCTGGCCGTTGACGGTGTTGAGCAGCACGCTCTTGGGCAGTCGCATGTGCCCGGAGTTGAGGAACAGGTCCTTGGGCAGGATCTTGCCGCGTGCGATGCCCGTCATGTCGGGGATCACGCACTCGACCTCGTGGATGCGGTGTTCGGTCAGGAAGCTGCGGATGTCAGTGGGAGAACTCATGTTCTGATTTGATCAAATATTGGGCAAATTATCCTACTTTCGCCAATCGTTTTCAATATTTGATCAAATCCAGTTCGACGAGACCGGATGGATCCACCGCCGAGCGCGCATAAAAAAACGCGACCCAGGGTCGCGTTCTCGACGATCGGCAACAGCCGGTATCACTGGATCTTGGCTTTCTCGCGCAGCTGCATCTGGTACTCGGTCATGCGCTGCTGAGCCATCTGCTGCTGGATCTGCTCCTTGATGTCGTCCAGCGCAGGCAACTGTGCCTGGCGAATGTCATCGACACGGATCACGTGCCATCCGAACTGGCTGCGCACGGGTGCATCCGTCATCTGGCCCTTGTCGAGCTTGACCATGGCTTCAGAGAACTCCGTCACATAGCTGGCGGCCATGGCCCAGTCCAGATCGCCTCCGTTGGCGCCGGAACCCGGATCCTTGGACTGCTTGCGGGCGATGTCCTCGAATTTCGCACCGCCCTTGATCGAGGTGATGATGGCTTTGGCCTCGTCCTCCGACTCGACCAGGATGTGGCGGGCGCGGTACTCCTTGCCGGCATTGGCCTGAACGAACTTGTCGTACTCGGCCTTGATGTCGGCATCGGTCACCGGATTGCGCTTCTGGAAGTCGGCAAACAGTGCGCGGATCAAGATGGTCTGGCGGGCCAGTTCCATCTGGTCACGGTATTCGGGCGTGGCGGCGATGCCGCGGCGGGTGGCTTCCTGCATGAAAACCTCACGCAGGATCACCTCTTCCTTGAGCTGCTCGCGCATGCCAGCGTCCACCTGGCGGCCACCGCTTTCGATTTGTTTGACCAGCTGCTCAACGCGTGCCGTGGGCACGGCCTTGCCATTGACGATGGCGATGTTCTGGGCAGCAGCCCAGGGGCTGGCGGCCAGCAGCAGGGCGGCTGCCACAGCCGAAAGAGCGACTTTCATGGTGTTCCTAGGGAATAAAAGAAGAGCGTTGGAGCCGGTTCTGGAGCAGCGGTTTCGGTTCACTGGTATCCAAAGGTAGCCGTCCGGCCACCTTAATTGCGCACTTCAATGGCCAGGGCGTGCAAGCCGGCGGCCGTGAATTCGCGCAGCGCATCATACACAAGGCGGTGCTGGGCTACCCGATTGCGGCCGGCAAACAGAGGGCTGGCGATCCGCACCCGAAAGTGCGTTCCGTAGCCAAGACCATTGGCACCCGAATGGCCGGCATGGGCCGCGCTTTCGTCGATCACCTCGAGAAAGCTGGGATCGAGGGCCAGGCGTAAGGTGGTTTCGAGGGCGTTGGCGGTGGGAATAGGGGGGGAACTGTGCGTCATCGGGTTCGTTCGGTGGTTCATTCCGGAGCCAGCAAGACCCCAGGTTCGAGTCGAGCACCCTGAAGGCAGTCCGACCATCAGGGACAGGGCAACCCGCAGGCGCCGGCCCACAGGCTGGAAGGCCTCAACTGGCCTTCTCTGCTGCTGTGTTCGCCAGCACGTCTTCGAACTTCAGTCCGGTCAGGCGATGGATGGTGCGCCAGAGGTAATAAAAGATGGCCAGGGTCATGACCATCGACGGGATGGCGATCATGGGATAGCTCAGCAGATTCATGCGCCCCAGCTCCGCGTTGAATGCCTCGCTTCCAGACGGGCTCACCACAATCCATTTGGCCAGCGCGTAATTCATGGCGGAGGAAAAGAAGAATGTGCTGCTCAGAAGGTAGGTGGCCAACTGAAGGCTTTTTTCGAACTGCTTTTCACTCTGGTTCTGTTCAAGAATGCCATGGATCTTGTCCACGTTGAGCACGTTCTTGTTGTAGAGCAGCGTGCGAATCAGGGGATAGCGGGTGCGCGTGGACACCAGGACGGCCAGGCCGATCAGACCGGGAATGGCGGCCTCCTTGACGGCCAGCCACTGGCTGCTGAGCTTGAGAAGCCCGATGCCGCCGGTCAGCAGGACACTGACCAGGCCCAGCAGGGCGATGAAGTTGAACTTGCGATATCGCACCAGTTCGAAGCCACCCCAGCCCAGCGGAAAAAGCAGGGCGAGCACCAGCGCGCCGTCAGCGCCCAGATGCGCCTCGCCGCTGAGCTTCATGAGGATCAGCGAAGGAATCAACAGGCTGACCAGCAGGTCCAGCAATGGACGGGGTTCGTGCCTGGGCGGACTGGTGTCGGACGGATCGTTCATCTTCAGCTGTGTGCAGGTGGCCTGCCAGTCGCAGACCGGCAGTGGGGTGTCGGGCGGTACCGCCTGTCTGCACGAACAGACAAGGGCATCACCACCGCCGGATTATCGGGCCAACGGCATTCGAAGGTTTGGTGCGCCTATGGGCCCAAGTTTTCCCGTCACATGCCGATATCCAGCCACAGGCAGTCGCAGGAGCGGCTGAATTTCATGTCACAGGAAGGCAAAGGGCACCGCATGAACGACGACGAACAATTCGAAAGTTTCAAGGCCGCCTTGGCGGTGTTTCTGGAGCAGACCACGGCGCTGGTCGACTGGGTGCTGTCCGACGAGGCGACCAAGGCGCACCTGAGCCCACTGGTTCCCTGGGTCAGCGAGGTGATGTCGGCTTCCATGGACCGGGTCTTCGTGGAGCAGGTTGCCATGGCGTACTGGTCGCGCATGGGCATGACATCCACCTCACAGCCGGCACGGCTGAAGATCATGGAATTGGAGGGCCTCAGCGCCGCGGTGCGCCAGAGCCTGGCCCACCGACCTGCCGTGGCCGAGGGCCAGTCCCACTGCACGGCCGGCCAGACCCACCTGCTCTGGGTGTGCAGCCTGACAGTGGGCAGCCTGCTGGACGCGATCGGCGAAATGTTTCCGCTGGTGCGGGGCATCCTGCGATCAACGCAGGACGCCATCGACGTGGCTCGCAGCTGAGGCTGGCGCGCCGAACGCGATCCCGCTGCGCGGGGTGTTGCATATGGTGCTTGGCCTGATTCGAAGGAGGCTGCATGTGGCCTGGAACCTGTTGGCGGTCGCTGGATCCATCCAACGCTAGCATCCAGACCATTGAACCCACCGGAGATACAGGCCACATGAACCAGCACGACCAGCAAGCCATCCTGACGATCGCCCTGATGGCGGCCTTTGCGGACGGACAAAAGGCAGAAGCCGAGCGGCAGGCCATCCGGCAACTGGCGTCCACCCTGGACGACGGGCAGTCGGGCCTTGAATTGCCGCGCCTGTACCAGGACGTGCTGCTCAAGCGGGTGAGCCTGGAGGACGCTGCGTCCGTGCTCCAGGCGCCGGAGCTGCGCCAGCTGGCCTATGAAATGGCTGTGGGCGTGTGTGATGCCGACGGTCAGCAGACCGAGACGGAGCACGCCTTTCTCGCCAAACTCAGGCTGGCCCTCCGGCTGGAAGCTGCGGTCGTGGCCGAACTGGAGGCCCAGGAGCAGGCGGTGCTCGCCGCCAGCGCCGGTGCGATCGCATCAAGCGCTCCCATGCACGCACCCGTACAGGTCGAGGCGTCAGCCCCATCCACCGCCATGGCGGACGAAGCGCTGAGCGCGAGGGTCGACAAAAGCATCCTCAACAGCGCACTGCTCAATGGTGCGCTTGAGCTTCTGCCTCAGTCCTGGGCCTCGATGGCCATCATCCCGCTGCAGGTGAAGATGGTGCACGGCATCGGCAAGGCCTACGGAGTCGAGCTGGATCAGGGGCATGTGCGTGAGTTCATTGCCACCGTGGGTGTCGGACTCGCCTCGCAATACATCGAACAGTTCGGACGCAAGCTGCTGGGCGGCCTGCTGGGCAAAGTGGCCGGTCGCGCCGTGGGCGGGCTCGCGCGTGCCGGCACGGGCATGGCTTTTTCGTTTGCCACCACCTATGCACTGGGCCAGGTCGCCAAACGCTATTACGCAGGGGGCCGTGTGATGTCCACCGCGCTGCTGAAGGAGAGCTTCCAGGATCTTCTGGGTCCGGCCAAGCAGATGCAGACACGCTACCTGCCTCAGATCCAGCAAACCGCTGCCTCGCTGGACATGAACAAGGTCATGTCCATGGTGCGAGGGAACACTGGCATGCCCTGATTTCGCCAAACGACCTTGGACATGACAGGGCTGGCTGCAAGCGTGTAAATGTTCGTGACCGGAACCGCGTCCATGCAAAATCCCCAACTGTCGGCTGTTCCCGTTTTCGCCCAATGCAGCCGTTGCTCTGACCTCATCTGATATCGGGAGAAAAAACGTCCATGAATGCCACCCAATCGCTGCGCGTCCTCAAGGTGTCCGCTGCCGCCGTCTGCATCGCGGTGCTGTCGGCCTGCGGAGGCGGAAACGACGACCCGTTGCCTGGCGACCCGTCCAGTGATCCGGTCGCCAAGTATGTGGGTACCTGGCTCAGCCGTTGTGTTGCGGACAGCGGTGCGTCGGCACACCTTCGTGCCGACTTTCAAAAGACCTCACCCAACAGCCTCTCGGGAGACGTGATCGCCTATGCGTACCTTGGCAGTTCCTGCTCCGGACCGAGCGTCAGGGAAGAAAGGGCATTGACCAACCTGAGCCTCACCCTGGTCGGACCGTCCACCGTTGCCGGCCTTCCTGCAGAGCGCTTCAGCGGCTCCTCCGATCAGGGCGATGGCCGCGTTGTGCTCGCTGTCACAGGCGACCT
>SBFU01000440.1 GCA_006227785.1 Burkholderiales bacterium | reverse complement strand
TCAGAATTCGATACAGTTCAGCGAAACGAAGAAAAGAGTACTTCCTGAAGATACTTTTTGAAGGAGCAAAGCATGAGCAGCACCCACGACCTGGTCAACGCCATCAAGCGCGAACTCAAGGCGGCGCGCCTCACCTATGCCGACCTGGCCCCCATGTTGGGCATGGCCGAATCGAGCGTCAAACGCATGCTGGCCAAAGGTGACATGCCCTTGTCCCGGGTGGATGCCATCTGCCGCGCGCTCAAGCTGGACTTCGCTGAACTGGCACGGCGGGTGGCCGACGCCCAGCCTTTGCTGCAGCAGATGACCCTGGAACAGGAGAGGGCCGTCGTGGCCGACCGCAAGCTGCTGGTGGTGGCCATCTGCGTGCTCAGCCAGTGGACGCTGGAGCAGATCACGTCGCATTACCGTCTGACCGAGGCCGAGTGCGTCAGACACCTGGCCCAGCTCGACCGCATCGGCATCATCGAACTGCGACCACTGAACCGGTACCGGCTCAAGCTGGCCAAGACCTTCCGCTGGCGACCGCACGGCCCGGTGATGGACTACTTCCGCGAGCATGCCCTGCTCGACTATTTCGCCGGAGGTTTCGATGGCGACGGCGAAGGCCTTCAGCTCGTGCACGGCTCGATCAGCCGCGCCCTGGCACCCGCGTTTCTGGAGCGCCTGCAGCGCGTCGCGCAGGATTTTGCCCAGCAGCACCAGACCGACCAGAAACTGGCCGCCAAGGACCGCGAAGGCTACACCTTGCTGCTGGCCATGCGCAGCTGGGAGTTCGAGGCTTTTGCGCAGTTGCGGCGATGACGTCCTGGGGGTTGCCAGAAGAGGCGGTTTGTCAGGGCTGGCATGATGCGGTCCCACAGCTTGTGCCCAGCCAACACCCTTTTGTCCGATGAGCGCACCCGAAACGACCCGACCCTCCAGCACCCATCGCCCGCCGCACCCCGCCGAAAGCCAGCGGGGCAGTCGCCGGGGAAAGCCGACAAGCCAGGCCCCACAGCGTCACCCGGTGCTGGCGCTGCTGGCCCAGCGCCATCCCGCGCTGTTTGGCGACACCCCCAGGCCGCTCAAGCGCGGCATATTCGAGGACCTGCTCGCCGCACACCCCGGCGAACTCGAGCCCGAGGCGCTGAAGGAGGCGCTGGGACGGCACACCCGCTCAACGCGCTACCTGGCCGCCGTCGGTGAAGGGCAGAAGCGACGTGACCTCCAGGGCCAGGCCGTGGAATCTCCCTCACCCGAACAGGTGCACCACGCGCTGGTGGAAGTGTTTCGCCGCCGCTCGGCGCGCTCCGAGGAGGACCTGCGCCCGCGACTGCGAGAGCGGATTGCCCGTGCCTTCGAAGCCTCAGGCCTGGACGCCATGGACTACGCGGCGCGGGTCAGCGGCCGGGATGAGGCCATCAACAGGCTGACGCAGGAGGCGCTGGCCGAGGCCTCCGCACGGGCTGCGAGGCAGCAAGCGCTGCAACGGGCTTTTGCCGCCAGCGGACAGTCGCTGGAAGGGTTTGCCGCCATGTACGGCCTTTCGGTGGGCGAAGCCCGGCGGGCGCTCGGTCAGGCAGTCGGGGGACGAAGCAACCGACCCGATGCCTGAAAGGACCCTCAGTCCGGCGTGCGGATAAAGACGGTCAGCACGCCGGTGTAGCCATACAGGTGCCGGTGCGCGATCTCGCCACCCGCAAAAAAGCCGACCAGCGGCACATCGCCCAGTGCACGGCGAATGATCTGCAGCTCGGCGCTGGGCGCACCGAAGTGCGGACCGCCCCGCCCCGAACAGCTCACGTAGACGGCTCCGGCAATGCGGCCGGCGGTATCCAACGGCCCAGCGGACGCGTTGACATGCGACGGCGCGTCGCCCATGGCCGTGTCGTGCAGCTGGGGTTCCAGTTCTTCACGGATTTCGGCGCAGATTCGGATCAGGTCGGCACGGGCCGCCTGGACATGGCGCTCGCACAAGGCCAGTCGGCTGCCCACCGGCACCTGGTCGGCGATCGCCACCCCATGTCGCGCAGGGTCCAGGCCAATGATGTGACGAACCTGGACCTCGGGACCAAACTGCCCGCGCTGCTCGCGCGCCGCGGCGCCCGCCCCTGCGCCGACGTGCTCCGGCCATGTCAGGCCAACGAGGGTACGGCGCAGGCGTTCGATGGCCTGCTGGGGCTGTTCCAGAGAAACGTCCAGCGTATCCAGCACCCGCTCCAGTGCAGGTTGCTCGTCGATGGCCAGCACCAGGTTGCCGTCGGCGGCAGTGACGATGAAGGCCGGGGCCACGGGCTGCGCCCCCTGGGTCACCCGGGAGACGATGCCCACCTCCGGTCCGAAGGCTACCCCGCTGAGTCCGCCATGGAACACCCCACCGGCGCCTCCCTGATCGCGCAAGGCGTCTGTGCGAGCGGCGGCGAACTGGACGCTGGGCCCGCGGCTGGCACTCAGTCCGCCGAACAGGTAGCCGCTGGCGGTGCGGTCGGCCACCTCGTCGATGAGCTCGGCCAGATCGGGCGTGCGGCCGTCCGCATGGACCAGTGCGGTGTGGGCCTCGAAGCCGTCGCCTCGCCCCGAAGCTGGCAGGGGCGCCACCCCGCTGAAGACACGGTAGCTGTCTGCCTTGAGGTCACACAACATCACGCACAGCGCAGGCTCGTCGAAATACTCGACACCACTGGCCGACACACCGATGCCCACGGTTCCGACCCAGTCGCTCACCTCGCGCAGTTCGTCAGCGAGAAAGCCCAGGATGTCCTGGGCGTCCTGGGCATAGTGGTCGGTGATGTAGAGCAAACCCAGCGCGGGCGAGCGGGCATGGTCGGGCAAGGCCATCTGAGCCCGCAACTGGGCCAGCACCAGCGCCACGGCCATGCGCCATTGCGGGTGGGTGGCGTGGGCACACGGAAATCGTTGCATGTGAGGGGTCGTGACCGTATCGTCAGCTGCGACGCCGGGAGGTCGAGGCTGACCGGCCGCTCTTGCGGGCGGCGGACTTGGACGGCGCAGCGGCTTTCTTCTTGCCAACCTGGCCGGCACGGGCCTTGGATGGCGCCTTGGCAGGAGGCGCCTTGGCCGGCGCCCTGACCTTGACCGTGGCGGGCGCTGCCAGCGGCGCTCCCCCCAGAAAGCCTGGCACCTGGAACAGGCCACCCGGCAGGGGCCAGTCGCCGGCCTTCAGGGACTGGGACGGAGCGGCCTGACCGGCGGGCTCGGCCGGTTTGCCTTTGGTGCCCACCGGGCGGGAAGCGCGGGACTTGCCCGTGCTGCGCACCACGGCCTGACCCGCACCGGCAGCCTTGCCCACCTGCCGGGCCACCGTGCCACCGACGCTGCGCGTGACCTTGCCGGCCACACCGGTGGCCGTCTTGACGGCTTGCTCGGTCAATCCGCTGGCCACCTGACGGGTGGTATCGAGGGTGGTCTGGCGGGCCACATCCTTGAGGGCATTGGCGGCGATGCCCTGGAACTGCTGGGTCAGGGCGCCCCACCAGTGCATGGGATCGACCACCCCCGTGGCGGCTGGCGGCGGCGTCGCCTTGCGGGCTCGCGGTTTGCGGGGCCGTGCAGGCGCCTTGGGAACCGGTGCCTCCTGGGCCTGTGGCGGCTGCACGGTGCTGCCGTAGGTTCGTGCCGGAATCTCCAGGCCGGCAAAGCGGGACGCCTGTGGTGCCTGCGGCTCGCCGGAACCAGGATCTGCCGCCCCCTTGGCGGTGAACCCCGCCACCGTGTCGGCGGCCTTGAGCTTGAGCGCATTGGCCACGTCACCCAGACTGAAGTTCATCGTCTGCAGCGTGGCCAGGGTCATCTTCTGCACCTCCAGCGCCTGGATCGTGGCACCCAGCGCCTTGGCATTCTGGTCCAGCCAGAAGTGCACCGCCTTGAGCTCCTCGATGCGCTTCTCAAGGTCCTCGACGTTGAAGGTGGGCGCCACCCAGTTGCCGAGGTTGGGCAGCTGGGGAATGCTCTTGCCCAGACCGTGGGCCACCCCGTCTGCGGCCTGACCCGCCAGGTTTTGCAGGAACTCGAAGCCCGGCACGAATTTGCCAAAACCGCTGCCCGATGTCTCGCTCATGGGGATCTCCTGATGGCCATGGGTACCTGCCGTGCCCGGCGAGCGACGCGACCGGGGGGTCAACCGTCGATGCCGTAGCGCGGGGCACGGCGCTCCCTCAAGGATGCCACACCTTCGTGCACATCGGGACCGGCAAAACCCATGAATTCCAGCGCCAGTGAGGTATCGAAGGCGGGCCCTGCCTGGCGCAGCCAGTTGTTCAGCGAATACTTGGTCCAGCGGATCGCCGTCTGGCTGCCAGAGGCCAGGCGATCGGCCACCTCATAGGCCTTGTCCAGCAGCGCCGTGTCGTCCACCGCCAGCGACACCAGGCCGATGCGCTCGGCCTCTTCACCACTGATCGGGTCGCACAGCATCAGGTAGTACTTGGCCTTGGCCAGGCCGCACAGCAGCGGCCAGACGATGGCGGCATGGTCACCGGCGGCCACGCCCAGCCGGGTGTGACCGTCGACGATCCTGGCGCTCCTGGCGGCGATCGAGATGTCGGCCAGAAGGCCGGCCACCAGACCCGCACCCACCGCCGGGCCGTGCATGGCGCTGACGATGGGTTTGTCGCAGTTGATGACGTTGTAGACCAGGTCGCGCGCCTCCTTCCAGACCCGCGTACGAACCTCGAAGTCGGACGCCATGTCTTGCACCAGCGCCAGGTCGCCGCCGCCCGAGAAGCCCATGCCGCTGCCGCGCAGCACGGCACAGCGCACGCTGTCGTCGCGCCCCACATCGCGCCAGATCTCGGACAACTCCCAGTGGCCTTCATGACCGGCGGTGGGCAATTTGCCATTGCCGCCCGGTCCATCGGCTCGCATGCGGATATCAAGAACACAGGGGACGCCATCGACGGCTGGCCCCCGGCGGGTGATCTCCAGGGTCTGGTAACGGCTGTAATCGGGGTTGGGCATGGGATTCTCCTGGGTGGATGGTTTTTTGGGTCACCTGCCACCGATTGTGCTTGACACATGTCAAGCCAGCCGGACGGCGCAGGGGGCAACATGATGGGATCGGCCAGACAGGCCCGAATGCATCGAATACCCAAGGAGATGGCACCATGACCCAGAACATTTCAGACACCTTCGCCGTTCAGCTGCAAGCCATGCGGGCCGATGTGCTGGCGCAGCTGCGCGCCCAACGCGGCGGGCGGATCGGCCGGGCCGAGGCGGCCGCCCAGGCCCGCGAGGAGGCCAGCGACGACTGGGCGAAGGCCGATGCGGAACGGGACCTTGCGTTCGCACTGGAAGAGCGCGAGGCGGCCGAGCTGGTGGCCATCGACGAAGCCCTGAAGCGGGTGGCTGACGGCAGCTTCGGCCTGTGCGTGGAATGCGGCGCGGCCATCGCCACCGCACGCCTGCACGCCAACCCGACCGCCTTGCGCTGCGTGGACTGCCAGGGCAAGCTGGAAAAATCGCGCGGCGGCGTCAGTGCACCCAGCCTCTGACGGCCGTCGGGGCGACCGCTGACGCGGCTGCGGTTGGCGCCACCCTGCCGTATGCTTGGGGCATGAGCACACGTACCGACGCCGGGCTGCGCACGCCCAGCCTGTTCCATCTGGCCATCCATGTGACCGACCTCGATGAGGCTCGCCGGTTTTATGGCGATGTGCTGGGTTGCGCTGAAGGCCGCAGCACCGATACCTGGGTCGACTTCGACTTCTTCGGTCACCAGCTTTCCCTTCACCTGGGCGAGCCCATCCGGACCTCCCGCACAGGCCGGGTGGGCGAACACCTCGTGCCCATGCCCCATTTCGGTCTGGTGCTGCTGCTGCCGCAATGGCAGGCCCTGGCACACAGACTGAAGGCCGCCGGCATCGAGTTCGTGTTGCCCCCCCAGGTCCGTTTCGCGGGCGAGCCTGGCGAACAATGGACCATGTTTTTCTGCGACCCCGCCGGTAACCCGCTTGAAATCAAGGGCTTTGCGTCAACCGAAGGCATCTACGCGCACTGAGCGCGTGAGAACCTCCGTTTTCGTCCCGGCAAACGACAAACGGTCACCTGGGCGGTCCGGATGACCTGTGCCTGAGCGCCCTTGCGGCCTAGCATCCCTACACAGCCGACTGCTGTCATTGGGAGTTTTTCCGGCCCGGCGCACACCACGTCGGGCCGCTTGTTTTCTCCAGGCTAGACATGACCATCGCCCGCCCCACTTCGCTCTCCCTTTCTCGTCGCCGCTTCACCGGCCTGCTCGCCGCCAGCGCGCTGGTGGGCGCCCCCAGCCTGCGTGCCCAGTCCGGCAACCGTCTGGTGCTGGGCCAGTCGGCGGCCTTCACCGGCGCAGCCGCTCAGCTGGGCATCCAGTTCCATGCCGGTGCCAAGCTGTTCTTCGATCAGCTCAACGCCCAGGGGGGCGTGAACCAGACCCGCATCGAGATACGCCAGCTGGACGACGGCTACGAGCCGGACCGGTGCGCCGAGAACACGAAACGGCTGCTGGCCGACGATGTGTTTGCCCTGTTCGGCTACATCGGCACGCCCACCAGCGTGGTCGCCCTGCCACTGGCCACACAGGCCGAGGTGCCGTTCTTTGCGCCATTCACCGGCGCCATGTCCCTGCGCCAGCCTTTCAACCGCATGGCCTTTCACCTGCGGGCGTCCTACAACGACGAGACCGAACTCATCGTGCGCCAGCTGACCAATCTGGGCCTCAAGCGCATTGCCGTTTTCCACCAGAACGACGCCTATGGGCGGGCCGGGCTTGATGGCACCGTGCTGGCCCTGGCCAAGCGTTCGCTGGAACCGGTGGCCACCGGCACCGTGGAACGCAATTCGGTCGAAGTCGCGCAGGCGGTGGCGACCATCAATGCCGCGCGCCCTGACGCGGTGGTCCAGATCAGTGCCTATGCCTCGTGCGCAGCCTATATCAAGGCGGCCCGGCGAGCGGGCTATGGCGGTACCTTCTACAACGTGTCGTTTGTAGGTACCCAGGCCCTGGCCGATGCGCTGGGCAAGGAGGGGGCCGGCGTGGCCATTTCCCAGGTGGTGCCCTCACCCTACAGCCCCTCCAGGCCGATCACCCGGGAGTTTCTGGCCGCCATCGCCAAGGGTGGCAACCAGGTCCAACCCAACTACTCCAGCCTGGAAGGCTTCATGGCCGCCAAGCTGTTCGCCGAAGGCCTTCGTCGCGCGGGCGGCCGCCTGACCCGTGACACCCTGATCAGCGGGCTGGAAAGCATCCGCGACTTCTCCATGGGGGGCTTCAACGTCTCCTTCAGCCCGACCAACCATGTGGCATCGGGCTTTGCCGAACTGTCGATGATCGCCTCGGATGGGCGCATTCGCGCCTGAGAGGCGGCACAGACTGGCGCCTCAGGACGGCGGATCGGCTGGGTGCAAGGGCGCGATCAGCTGGTCGATGGCACCAAAGACACTCTGTCCGTCCTTGCCCTTCATCTCGATGCGGATGCGGTCGCCAAACCGCATGTAGCCCGTGGAAGGCTGACCGTCGAGAATGGTTTCGATGGCGCGTTTTTCGGCGATGCACGAGTAGCCCTTGGGCCATTGTTTGCGCCCGTCCACCTCGACCGCCCGGTTGCTGACCGTGCCCGAGCCCACGATGGAGCCGGCGCGGACACGACGTGTCTTGCCGATGCGGGCGAGCAGGTGC
>SBFU01000216.1 GCA_006227785.1 Burkholderiales bacterium | reverse complement strand
AGCATGCGGCCGAGGATCTGGTGGTTTTCCGTCCAGTGACAGTCAACGCATTGCATGTTGAGGTCGCCGCCCATGTGGACGTCGTTGTTTTCGCGAGGGAAGTACAGGCTTTCGTCGAGGTCACCGTGCTTGACGCCGTCGCCACCACCGCCCGCATAGTGGCAGCTGCCGCAGGTGGCGGTGCTGGTCTTGCCGATGTGCTGCGCGACCATGGCCAGGTCGACCGGGTCGATGAACTTGCCCGAGCCCGGCGGCAGCTCGGTGCGTTCGACCGGCACCTCGCCGGCCATGCCGGCCGGTTTCCTGTAGCCGCCGGTGTGGTGGCAGACCAGGCAGTCGACCTTGCTCTCGTCCATGAAGTCGAACGAGTCGTCCTTCCAGCCGTAGCCGACATGGCAGCTCTGGCAGAACGCCTCGTTGGAGCGGTCGCCGATGCAGAAGCTGTTGAGCATGGTCTTCTTGCCCAGCTTCTGTCCGGTATCGGGGTTGGTGTACTCCCAGGTCCAGTGGCGCGTGCCCATGACCTGTCTGGCCGCCTCGGTGTGGCAGCCCAGGCAGGCCTTGGTCACTTCGGAGCCACTCTTGAATGGGCCCTTGAGTTCCTTGAACTTGCTGTGGTCCGCGGTGGACTTCGACCCTGGCTTGACCACCGCCCATTCGCCCTGGCCACCCGCCGCAGGCGCAGGCGCAGGCGCAGCCAACGGACTGGCCAGCGCCACCCCGCCCATCAGCGTCAGGACCCAGCCCGCCACAGCCCCACGCCAGTCATGAAGCCGCCAGATCCGAATGCGCATTCCATTGTTCATGTCACGTCTCCCGCTTTTTGTGATTGACCGAAACGGCGAAGCAAGAACAGCCAACCGCTCTCCGGCGAGCGGGCTCCCATCCAGCACACGCCGTGGAACCGGCTTCGCCGGGCCACAGGCGTGGCCCTCCTTGAGGGGGGTGACGCGAAGCGGCGCGGGGGGTATTCACATCAATACGCCCCGTGTTCGTTCTCGCGGATGTAGGCCGCCGTCACCTTGCCGCGCATGACGCGGTAGGCCCAGCTGGTGTAGAGCACGATCAGTGGCATGAAGATGAGCGTGGCCCAGAACATGATGCCCAGCGTCAGGTGGCTGGAGACGCTGTCCCACACCGTCAGGCTGGCCTGCAACTGCGAGCTCGACGGCATGACGAAGGGGAACATGCTGGTGCCGGCCGTGCCGATGACACCGGTGGTGGCCAGCGACGAGGCCACGAAGCCGCTGAGCGTGCGGACCGAGCGCATCAGGACGACGGCGGCCAGCGCGCCGAGCACACCCAGCGCCGGCAGCAGCCACAGCGCGGGCAGCGCGGCGTAGTTGGCCATCCAGGCGCCGGCCTCGCGCACCACGGTCTTCGCCATGGGGTTGGGCAGTGCCGACGGATCGACCACCGAGCTGATGCGGTAGCCATCGATGCCCTGCAGCCAGAGGCCGGCGGCGACAAAGCCGATGACCATGACCAGTGCCGCGCCGGTACCGGCCTTGATGGTGCGCGCCTGCACCACGCCTTCGGTGCGGTGCGCCAGGTAGGTGGCGCCCTGCAGCGTGATCATGGCACTGGAGACGACGCCGGCCAGCAGCGCGAACGGGTTGAGCAGCGCCCAGAAACTGCCGGTGTAGGTGGGCACCAGAAACTCGTCGAACTGGAAGGGCACGCCCTGCAGCAGGTTGCCGAAGGCCACACCGAAGATCACCGGGGGCACGAAGCCGCCGATGAACAGGCCCCAGTCCCAGGTGCTGCGCCAGGTGGCGTTGTGGATCTTGCTGCGGTAGTCGAAGCCCACCGGGCGGAAGAACAGCGCCCACAGCACGGCCAGCATGGCCCAGTAGAAGCCGCTGAAGGCGGTGGCATAGACCAGCGGCCATGCCGCGAAGATGGCGCCACCACCGGTGATGAACCAGACCTGGTTGCCGTCCCAGTGCGGGCCGACGGTGTTGATCACCACGCGGCGTTCCACGTCGTTCTTGCCGACAAAGGGCAGCAGCGTGCCCACGCCCATGTCATGGCCGTCCATGACGGCAAAGCCCACCAGCAGCACGCCCACCAGCAGCCACCAGACCAGTTTGAGGGTTTCGTAGTCGAACATGGCGGCTCCTCAGGCGTGAACAGGTTCTTGGCTGTAGCGCCCGGTGCCCAGACTGCCAGGGCCGATGCGGGCGAACTTGACCATCAGGTAGACCTCGACGATCAGCAGCAGGGTGTAAAAGCCGACGAAGCCGGCCAGCGAGCCGTACAGGCTGTTGACGCTCAGGGTCGAGACCGACAGGTGCGTGGGCAGCACGCCATAGATGGTCCAGGGCTGGCGGCCATACTCGGCCACGAACCAGCCCAGCTCGCAGGCGATCCACGGCGCCGGCAACATCCACACCGCCCACTTGAGCAGCCAGGGGCGCGCGGCGCACTGCATCTTCAGCGTGCTCCAGAAGGCCAGGCCAAACAGCACCAGCATGGCAAAGCCCAGGCCGACCATGATGCGGAAGGACCAGAACATCGGCGTCACCCGCGGCACGGTGCTGTCCACGGCTTTCTGGACCATCTCGGGCGTGGCCTGGCTCACGTCGGCGGTGTACTTGCGCAGCAGCAGCCCGAAGCCCAGGTCGGCAGTGTGCT
>SBFU01000323.1 GCA_006227785.1 Burkholderiales bacterium | reverse complement strand
TCGGTGTTCCAGAGTCCGGTGGCGGTGGACGTGCAGCGCTGGCTGCAGGCCTGCGCCGAACCCGATGATGACCGCCAGCTGCGCGCCGCGCTGGCCACCGCCACCCTGGGCCTGCGATGGGACGCGCTGGACCGGCTGGGCCACGACGAGCTGGCCTGGGAGGCACGGTTGCTGCAGTTCCGCGACTACCACCGCCTGTGGCAGCAGCAAGGTGTGCTGCCCATGTTGCGTCGCCTGCTGCACGACCACCAGGTGCCGCGTGGCCTGCTGTCCCAGGGGGACGAACGCCGCCTGACCGACCTGTTGCACCTGGGCGAGCTGTTGCAGGAGGCCAGCGTCACGCTCGACGGCGAACACGCCCTGGTGCGCTGGCTGGCCGAGCAGCGCCAGGACGAAGGCGGGGCCAGCGGACACGACACCCGGCGCTTGCGGCTGGAGAGCGAGGCCAGCCTGGTCACCGTGGTCACCGTCCACAAATCCAAGGGGCTGGAGTACCCGCTGGTGTTCCTGCCCTTCGGCACCAGCGTCAAGCCGGCAGCCGCCAAGCCTGGCGAACCCATGCGCTGGCGCGACGCCGACGGCCAATGGCGCGTCGACCCCCGGCCTTCGGCCGAGGTGGTGGCCACCGCCGATCGCGAGCGCCAGTGTGAAGACCTGCGCAAGCTGTATGTGGCGCTGACGCGCGCGCGCCATGCCACCTGGGTCGGTCTGGTGCCGGACAAGGCGCTGGATGTCAGCGCGCTGGGTCACCTGGCCGGACTGCAGCGCGGTGACAAATACGACGACTTGTGCGCGGCCCTCGAAAGGCTGGCCCAACCGTCCACGTCGACCGGACCGGTGATGGTGTTGCAGGCGGCACCTGCCGAGACGGAACTGACCTACAAGGACCCCACACCCACCGCGCCGGCGCGCCCCGATCCGCCGCGACGAAGCCAAGCCCATCCTCGCTGGTGGATGGCCAGCTACTCGGCCTTGCGGATCGACGAAGCGGCTGCCGCGCAGTCCGCTCCCGCAGCGCAATCGGCCGGCGAGGAGCGCTTCCTGCAGGCGCTGCGTGAGGACCCGTCTGCCGATGGCCGTGCCGTCCCGGTGCCGGTCCTGGCGCCGGCCCATCTGCACGGCTTTGACCGCGGTGCGGGACCGGGCACCTTTCTGCACCAGTTGCTCGAATGGGCCGGGCGGCGGGGTTTTGCGCGTCTGGCCACCGACGTCACCGCGCGGCGCGACATGGACGATCTCGTGGCACGCCGCTGCAATCTGCGCGGCTGGAGCACGTGGACGGCGACCCTGCAGGACTGGCTCGGGCGGTGGGTGCAGACACCCCTGTCACTGGACGGTCTGGCGCCCGGGGTCGTGGCGGCGGCACCCGCGGACTGGGCCCGCTACCAGGTCGAGATGGAATTCTGGCTGCCGGTCCAGGGCGTCGATGCGCTGGCGATCGACGACGCCGTGTGCAGCCACTTGCTTCCTGGCCGGCAACGCCCCCCGTTGGCACCGCAGCAGCTGCAAGGCCTGTTCAAGGGGTTCATCGATCTGGTGTTCGAACACGAAGGGCGCCACTACGTGCTCGACCACAAGTCCAACTGGCTCGGCCCCGACGACAGCCATTACCACCCGCAGGCCCTGGAAGGGGCGGTGCTGTCGCACCGGCTGGACCTGCAATACGCCCTCTACACCCTGGCGCTGCACCGCCTGTTGCGCTCGCGTCTGCCCGACTACGACTACGACCGCCATGTCGGTGGTGCCCTCGTGCTGTTCCTGCGCGGCCATGCGGCGCCCGGGCAGGGTGTGCACCGGGACCGGCCACCGCGCGCCCTCATCGAGCGGCTGGACAGTCTGTTTGCGGGTGCCCCATCAGGAGCGGCCCCATGAACGCGTCCTTCCTGGGCAGCCTGATCCAAGGCAGGCTGGCATGGCTCGATCACTGGGTGGACCAGGGCTGGTTGCGACCGCTGGACCGCCAGTTCGCCGCCTTCCTGGCCAGCCAGGTGTCCGAGGCCGGACCGCTGCTGCTGGCGACCGCGGCCTGGGTCAGCCAGCAGCTCGGTCGGGGGCACGTTTGCCTTGACCTGTCATCGGCACTGCGCGAACCGGCGCGGGTGCTGTCGTTGCCGGACGATGTTCTGCGGCCCCAAGGCACGGCCGAGCCGCAAGAGACATCTCCGGCCGACCTGCTGCGCGGCCTGTCACTGGCACGGTGGAAGCAGGCCTTGGCCCATCCGGACCTAGTCGGACAGGGCGCGGGCAACACGCCGCTGGTGCTCGACGGCGACCGCGTGTACCTGCGGCGCTTCTGGCAGTACGAACAGACAGTGCGCCAGGACATTCAGGCTCGGCTTGCCTGGCCCAGCGCCGCCGCCCGAGCCGAGGCCCTGCCCGACCTGCGGCTGGCACTGCAGGTGCTCTTTCCCCGCGAGGACGCACAGGAGACGGCTGGGGTCGACTGGCAACAGGTGGCCTGTGCCCTGGCGGCGCGCAGCCACTTCGCCATCGTCACCGGCGGACCGGGTACAGGCAAGACCACCACCGTGGTGCGCCTTCTGGCCCTGCTGCAGCACCTGGCGCTGCAGGCCAGCAGCGGCCGCCAGCGGCTGCGCATCCGGCTGGCTGCGCCCACCGGCAAGGCGGCGGCGCGCCT